>JANLTQ010000260.1:0-2867 GCA_031363005.1 Acidimicrobiia bacterium
GGGAGGATTCCATGAAGACCCTTCTCCCCTTCCTCGCCAGCGCACTGGCGGCGAGCCTAGCCGTACCGGCGCACTCGTCAGTGAACATCGACGACTTCTCCAGCGGCAGCGCGCACGTTCAACTCGGTGCGGCGCCTGCCGGCGAGTCGGGTGCGGACAACGACACGGGATTGCCGGTGTCGCCGCCCGCGGACACCTCGGGTTCGAGGGGAATCGACGCGAGGAGCGGCGCGCCGATCTCCGCGGCGAGCGCGGCGCCGCCACCCCGACCGAACAACGCAAACCGCTGCCCGTCCGGCGCGACGAACTCGCTCATGTTCTCCACGACGCCGACGATCTTCATGTACGACCGCCGGGCCATGTCGGCGACCCGAGTCGCGACCTTCTGGGCCGCGAGGGCCGGAGTCGTGACGACGAGCATCTCCGCCTGGGGCAGCATGCGGGCCAGGCCCATCTGGACGTCGCCGGTACCCGGAGGCATGTCGATCAAGAGGTAGTCGAGGTCTCCCCAACGGACGTCGGTGAGGAACTGCTCGACGGCTTTCGTCAGGATGAGTCCGCGCCACATCAGGGCGGTCGACTCGTCCTCGACGAGAAAGCCCATGGACACGATTTCGAGTGAGCCACCGCCGGGAACGTCGCGATGGTGGGGTGAGATCTTGCCCTCGGTTCCACTCAAGCGACCTTCGACGCCGAGCATGCGCGGCACGCTGAAGCCCCAGATGTCCGCGTCGAGCACGCCAACCCGGAAGCCGCGTGCCGCGATCGCCGCCGCCAGGTTCACGGTGACCGAGCTCTTGCCGACGCCGCCCTTGCCGCTCGAGATGGTGAGGACCCGAGTGGTGGCCGGGATCATCGTGTCCGGCGCGTTCTCGCGGGCGTTCAGACGGGCGCGTTGCATCGCCGCAGACTTCTGTTCCTGAGTCATCTCGACCCAGCGCACCTTGACGTCGGTGATGCCGGGCAGACTCGTCACCTTGGACTGGATCTCGCGTCGGATCTCGGCCTGGAGTGGGCAACCGAGCGTCGTCAGCGCGATGTGGATGGTGGCGACGCCGTCCGGTGCGATCACCACGTTGTCGACCATCCCGAGGTCCACGATGCTCGCCTTGAGCTCCGGGTCCATCACCCCGCCGAGCATGCCGCGAACGGCATCGACGGAGGGGAGCACAGGGGCGGGAACGGTGTCGGTCATCGGGTCCTGAACGTCGGAAACGCACGCGGTCTGAAGGGTCGGACCGCCGCTCTGGATAAAAACAGCGGCGACCTTGAAAATATGCCCGTCCGCCGTTACGGTCAAGCGATGGAACTGGAGGTGTTGAAGGCGCTCGGCGACGAGACCCGGCACGCGCTCTACCGCGAGATCTCCTCCTCGACCGCGCCCCGGTCGGCCACGGACCTCGCCGAATCCCTGTCGTTGCACCCCAACACCGTGCGGCTGCACCTCGAGCGGCTCCGGGAGGCCGGCCTCATCGACGTCGAAGTGCTCCACCGTGGGACCGTCGGGCGTCCCCAACATCGGTATTCGCTCGCCCCCGGCGCGCCCGGGCTCGGATTCGACCCGCCGGCCCATGTCTTGCTTGCCGGTCTGCTCGCCGCGCTGGCCGAAACCGCCGGCGCCAAGGGTCTGGGCGCCCGCTCAACCGGCCGAGCGTGGGGTCGAGCCGCCGCGGAACGCAGCCTCGAGCGAACTCCGGAACAGAGCTGTTTGGCCCTCGTGGCTCAGGAGCTGGACCGACTCGGCTTCGAACCGGCCGCCGACGACACCGCCACCCTGGACGGTTCCACCCGCATCGAGTTCCTCCACTGCCCGTTCCGAGAACTGGCCGAGGCCTACCCCGAACTGGTCTGCAACCTCCACCGCGGCATCGTCGAAGGCGTGGCCGAATCCCGGCGGGGAACAGTGGAGGCCTTCTCCACGTTGTACGAGCCTGACCCCTGTCATGTAGTGGTCGCGCTACCCTGATCACCCCCTGAAACTCACGGAGCTACCCATGAGCATGTTCACCGTCACCGACACTCGCGCCCAGTTCCTGGTCACCGACGCCGCGTCGGCCAAGGTCAAGGCGCTCATCGAGGCCGAGGACACCCCCGGTCTGGCGTTGCGGGTTGCCGTGCGCCCCGGCGGTTGCTCCGGCTTCAGCTACGAGATGTTCTTCGACGCCGACATTGCCGACGACGACATCAAGTCCGAGCAGGGCGGTGTCCAGGTCGTGATCGATCCGGCGTCGATGGGTCACCTCGGTGGCGGTCAGCTGGACTACCGCGACGGTCTTCAGGGCTCGGGGTTCCACATCAGCAACCCGAACGCCGAGCGCACCTGCGGCTGTGGTCAGTCGTTCAGCTGAGCGCACCCGACCCACTGCACTTCACCCTCGACGGCGCGCCCGTCGAGGTCGAGATCTTCGAAGGCGAAACGCTTCTCTCGGTCTTGCGCGAGCGCTTGGCGATCACCACCGTCAAAGACGGATGTGCACCCCAGGGCCAGTGCGGATGCTGCACGGTCCTCGTCGACGGTGAAGCCCGGGTCTCCTGCGTGACGCCGGCCGCGCGCATCGCGGGTCGGTCCATCACCACGCTCGTGGGCCTCGCGCCGGAGGTGCGGGAGCCGCTCGCCGACGCGTTCGTCAACACCGGCGGTTCCCAGTGTGGGTTTTGTACCCCTGGCATCCTCCTGCGCCTCGCGGCGCTCCAGGCGAAGGCAAAGACATCACCGGCCGACGTCGAACGTGCCCTTGCGGCTCATCTGTGTCGCTGCACCGGCTGGCAGACGATCACCGAAGCCGCCACCACCTGCTTCGACCCCACCCAAGTCCGCGACTTTTTGTCTGGTAGAGGTCAAAAACACAACCCTGCAGACAAAAAGT
>JANLTQ010000498.1:0-4278 GCA_031363005.1 Acidimicrobiia bacterium
GAACACGAAACTGCGCAACCGGGCGGTCGTTTCAAACGGCCCTGAAAGTGGTACGCCGCCTGGGACTCGAACCCAGAACCTACAGATTAAGAGTCTGTTGCTCTAACCAGTTGAGCTAGCGGCGCGCGGTGCCAACTTAGTGGACGGTGGGTCGATACCCGCCAACCGTTCCGTGGGACATACGGTCAGGTCTCCCGCGCTCGCCATCGAGGAGGCCCTGATGAAGGTTGCGATCACCGGTTCGAATGGACTCATCGGCTCGGCGCTCGTCACCGCGCTGGAGGCTCGGGGCGACACCGTGGCTCGGGTCGTGCGCGGCGATGGTGACGGGATCCGCTGGGATCCCGAGCACGGCACCATCGAAGCCGCTGGTCTCGACGGCGTCGACGCGGTCGTCCACTTGGCGGGGGAGGGGATCGGCGAGAAGCGATGGACCCCGGAACAGAAGCAGAAGATTCTCGACAGTCGCGTCAAGGGCACGACGCTCATCGCCACGACGATCGCCGGTCTCGAACGTCGGCCGTCGGTGTTCGTCTCGGCGAGCGCCATCGGGTGGTACGGCAACCGCGGCGACGAAGTCCTCACCGAGGAAAGCGGCCCACCATCACCGGACGAGTTCTTGGCCGAGGTCTGCCGGGAGTGGGAGGCCGCAACCGCTCCGGCCGAGGCGGCCGGTATCCGCACCGTGCATCTGCGCACCGGCATCGTGCTCAGCGCGTCAGGGGGTGCCCTCGGCCGCATGCTCACGCCGTTCAAGCTCGGGCTCGGCGGCCGGATCGCGAGTGGCCGCCAGTACATGAGTTGGATCGCGCTCGATGACGAAGTCGGCGCGATCCTCCATGCGCTGGACCACGCCGAGGTCGAAGGGGTGATCAACGCCACCGCGCCCAGCCCGGCGACGAACTCGGAGTTCACCGCCGCACTCGGCACCGCGCTCCACCGGCCCACGTTGTTGCCCACGCCGCTGCTGCCCGTGAAGGCGCTCTACGGCAAGGAACTCGTGCAGCGACTCCTCGTCGACGGGCAGCGGGTCCTGCCGACCCGGCTCGAAATGACGGGGTACCAGTTCCGGTATCCCACGTTGGAAGTCGCGCTGCGCGCCATCGTGTAAAAACTGGGATTCCAGCACGGGAGACCTTCGATGCCGATCACCAGCGGGTTCAATCACATCGCCACTCTGACCACCGATCTCGACCGCCACGCCCAGTACTACGAGAAGGTGTTCGGGGCGGAGGTCACGTTCCGGATGGATGCCGCCCCCGACCATCCACGCATGTTCATCGTCGACGTCGGTGGCGCGACCCTCAACGTCTTCGAGGTCAGCGAGGACGAGATCCTCGGTGACCGGACCCGGCAAGGTGGGCGCGGGGCGATCGATCATTTTGCGTTCGCCGTCGAATCACTCGCTGTTCTCGAGGAAGTGAAGGCTCGCCTGTCCGATGCCGGGTCCGACATCGGAGAGATCCAACGACTCGGCGACGAGTGGTCGCTGTTCTTCCGCGACATTGACGGGATGGAACTCGAGGTCTGTGCGCCGGCGGACCGTGACTCGGCGTAGTCAGGGCGCGCGACGCTAAGCGTCGCGTTGAGTGGGGTGACCGAGGGGTTTCGAACCCCCGACCTCCGGGATCACAACCCGGCGCTCTAGCCAACTGAGCTACGGCCACCATGAGATGACGGCGCGGCCGTCCTGTTACGCCGACAGTGTCGCGTGGTCGGCGCGCCCGGGAGGACTCGAACCTCCGACCGGCGGATTAGAAGTCCACTGCTCTATCCAGCTGAGCTACGGGCGCGAGTCTTGCGGGCCCAGTCAGTGTAACGGTTGCCGACTCGCGCAGCAGGGAGTGACTTTCGCCCCTGTCGGCACGGGACGGGCGCACATAACCTCCGGCCTTCACCTGGGAGGGCACGATGCATCGGTTCTGGTCATGGTTGGCGCTGAGCCTGGGAAAGCGCGCCGGCATTGTTTCGGTCATCGGGTTGCTGATCACCGTGACCCTTGGCGCCGGTATCACCCAGCTGAAGTTCACCTCCGGCCAGGACGCTTACCTCAACACGACGGACGCGGTCTACAAGGACAACGTCGCGTACCAGAAGCTCTTCGGCGGCGAAGCAATGCTCAGCGTCATCACCATGGATCCGGGTCACACCGTGGTCGAACTCCTGAACGATCGCAATCGCGCCAAGCTCCAAACCGTCGGCAAGAAAATCGCCTCGGACACGAAGGACGTCCTCGGCGTCATCACCCCCGTCGACGCGCTGCAACTGTCGGACAACCTGGTGGCGAGCAAGACCTGCGACCCGACCCAGAGCATCGCGGGCAAGCTCATCCTCGCCGCCCAGAGTCGTGCCCCGGCCGCCGAGCAGGGCGTTCGTTTCGCGGACGCAGGCAAGACCCTGACCCGGGTGACCGCGGTTCCCTGCGCCGAACAGACGCTGGCGAACCCGGCGTGGGTGAAGTTCCTCCTCATCGACAACCAGGGGGAGATCCGGAAGGCGCTGCTGCCGTTCTTTCCCGATCAGCGCCACGCCCTGATCATCACGCGCTTGGCCGGCAACGCGTCGATCGAGCAAGAAGGTCGCGGTGCGGACTTCACGATCGCGGCGATGAAATCGGTCTCCTTCCCGAACGCCAAGATCGTGACGGGTGGCGCCGCGGTCCTGCTCAACGACATCAACAAGTACCTCAAGGGCGGGATGCTCCTCCTCGGAGCGATTGCGATCGCGATCATGATCGTGATCCTGCTCGTCCTGTTCAACGTGCGGTGGCGACTGTTGCCGTTGGGCATCGTGCTCATCGGGGTGGTCTGGGCGTTCGGTCTGGCGGGCTACCTGGGCATCCCGCTGACCCTGGTCACGATCAGCGGACTTCCGGTGATGCTCGGCATCGGTATCGACTACGCGATCCAGATGCACGCGCGCGTCGAGGAAGAGGTGATCATCGACCATTCCGATCACCCGATCCAGGAGACCGCTCGCAACCTCGGTCCGGCGCTGCTTGTCGTCACCTTCGACGCAATCTTCGCCTTCGCCGCGCTGCGATTCTCGAAGGTGCCGATGATCCGCAGCTTCGGTCTGTTGCTCGCGGTCGGTGTCGCGGCGATCTGCTTCGTCTCCATCATGGGGACGCTCTCGGCGCTCGGAATCCGTGAGTACCGGTCGCCGACCCAGTCCCGTGACTACCGCGAAGGACCGCTCGGTCGACTCGTGGTCTTCCTCGGCGGCATGTCGTGGAAGGTCGCGCCTCCGCTCGTCGTCGGCGCGCTGGTCATCTTCGTCGGGGGCGTCCTGGTTGAGGACAAGCTCGAGATCCAGACCGACCCGATCGAGTGGGTCAATCCGTCGTCGACGGCGGTCAAGAATGTTCACGAGATCGAGCATCAGGCCGGTATCTCGAGCGAGCTCGGCATGTACGTGGTGTCGGGCGATGCGTTCTCGAACCAGACGGTGAAGTTCGTCGACAACTTCACCACCGACCAACTGTGTCGCTACGGGGACGCGACGCGCGCGCCGGAAAACTGCCCGGCTGAGTCGAAGGCAGTCGGCGCGCAGAAGCGGGTGCTCGCCAACGCGTCGAGCATCATCAGCATCGTCAGCTTCCTCACCGAAGTGCCGGGCACGCACGCGGTGGTGCCGACCGGTGCCGAAGTGAAGAACGTCTTCGACGTCGCACCCGCCGGCATCAAGAGTTCGACCGTCAGTAAGGACGGAAAAGCGGTGAACCTCATCTTCGCGACGACGGCGGCGTCGCTCGCGAAGCGCGCGGTGGTCGTGAAGGAGATTCGCAGCAGCCTGGCGCCCCCGGCCGGGATTCGCGCGACACCGTCAGGCCTCGCGGTGGTCGGCGTTGGACTCCTCGACAACCTCGAGGCGAACCGCATCCTGCTCACCTACCTCGCGATCGGTTTCGTGTTCCTGTTCCTGACCGTTCGGCTGCGGTCGGTCATCCGGTCGCTGCTCTCGCTGGTGCCGGTGCTCATCGCCGTGGGTGCTGCGTCATTGTTCGCCTACTTCGCCGGGTTCACCCTGAGCCCGATGACTGCGGTCGGTGGGCCGCTGGTGGTTGCCGCATGCACCGAGTTCACGTCTCTGATCCTCTTGCGCTTCGTGGAGGAGCGGCGACGAGGGCTCGAACCCAAGGAGGCGGTGGACGTGGCCGCGGCGCGGACTGGGCGGGCCTTCATCGTCTCGGCGCTGACGGCGATCTCGGGTATCGCGGTGATCTCCTTGTCGTCACTACCGCTGTTGCGCGACTTCGGCATCATCGTCACCGTGAAC
>JANLTQ010000546.1:0-6374 GCA_031363005.1 Acidimicrobiia bacterium
CGGCCCGAGCACCGGAAACTTCAGCGAGAAGGCATTCACGATCTCGGGCACGAACCTCCTCGTGTCGATCGACCAATACCTGGGACATGGATCGTCGGCGGCGGTCATGAACGTGTTCTCCACCACGGGCTGCGGGGCGCCATCCTGCATACCCGCTCGAACGATTCCGCTGCGAGGCGGTCCGGTGACCGATCCGCCGTGGGCGGCATCAGGCAACGTGTTGTACACCGACGTCGGCGTGTTCGACGTCACCTCGGGCGTGAAGCTGTGGTCGTTCGACGGCGACGCATTTCTCCTGCAGGTGAAAGACGGGAAGGTCTACGCATCGCGTGAGGGTTCACCTCCCGCCGTCGATGTCTTCGATGCCGCAGGGTCGGTCGGGTGCTCGGGCGCCCCAAAGATCTGTCAGCCGATCGAGAAACTTCAGCCGGGTATCACGCGAGCGGTGTCGACCCGACTCGTGACCGCGTCGACGCTCGCCGGATCATCCGGTCCGGACGCCAAGCTGTTCTTCTTTCCCACCGCCAGCACAACCTGCGCCGCTGCGCCGGTCAGGTGCGCACCGGCGGCGACGGCAACACTCGGATCAAGCACCAGCTTCGTGTCGTTGGTTGCATCAACCGAGCACCTCGTCTTTGCGACAGGTCAGACGACCGGTCCGCTTCCGGCGACCAATCATTCACTTTTCGCCTTCGACGCCGATCTCGAGCAGGGCTGTAGTGGAGCCCCGAAGGTGTGTGCACCGCTGTTCCAGTTCACTCTCACGAACATCAACCTCGGACAGCCGGAGATCTGGGACGGACGGGCGTACACCGTTGGGAGCAACGGCAAGCTCTACGTCTTCAGCCTGCCCGGCGACGTCAGCTGAGCGACCAGAGCGGTATGGGTTCGTCGAAACCCTTCAACTGACGACGGCCGGCCGGTTCGAACGCCAAGATGGCGTCCTCGCTCGCACCGAGGACGACGGCCTCGGTAACGAGGATTTCGTTCGCCACCGCGATGTCCGCAGTACGTGACGCCAGGTTCACCACCGAGCCGTAGTAGTCGCCACCGCGACCGAGCACCACGCCGTACCCGATGCCCGCGTGCGGAGCGACGCGATCAGCAGCGGCGAAGCGACGCACCAACTCCAGCGCGATATGTGCCGCCGCCGCCGGATCGACGGCCGCAAACATCACTTCGTCGCCGATGTGTTTCACCACCCGACCACCAGCTTGGGACACCACCTCGTTCGCGGTCATCTCGAAGTCTTCGATCAACTCGCCGAGCTCGGCGGGCGCGAGGTCCTGAGTGAGCGGCGTGAAACCCACGAGATCAACGAAGCCGATTGCGAGGCGGAACGCGCCCGGCGCAACGTCATACGCGGTCGACGCCCGCTGCCGCCTGATCGCCTGCTCCACGTGGCCGCGGAACAAGCCGTCCATAACGGCCGGGATTTCGACGAGCGCATCTGTGGCGCTCTCGGTCGCCTTGGCCCGGACCGACTGCGCCGTTCCTTGGCGCAGCATCGGGTCCTCCAACGACACGAGGAAGAGCGAGATGGCGGCCTCGGCCACGCTGGCGAGTGCCGATCCCATCGCACGCGTGAACCGGAGCGTGGCTTCGTCACCGAAGAGTTCCGCGCCGATCGCGAACAGACGGAAGGTTTCCTTGTCGGACTCGCGGAAGTCGTCGCGATCAATACGCAGCCCGGCCGCGATGACCACCCGGCGGAGCAAGTCAACACTCAGTCCGGCGGTCTCGGCGACTTCCTCGATCGTGCGTCGTTCGCCCGGACGAATCGCTGCGTCGGAACCGACCGCGTGCAGTGACCCCACTGCGTCGGCCGCGCGCATCGCCTCGAGACCGACCCCGAGTTCGGCGAAGTGCTGCAGCAGCGCCAGCCGGTCGAGAGCATCAGGTGCATCTGCGTCGTACAGGCCGGCAGCAGCGAACTCAGCAGCATCCACGACGGCGACCCTACGAGGCTGTGCCCACCGCGGCGAGCGCGAACTGTTTGGCCCACGGGTAGTCCGGCTTGCCACTCGGCGCCCGCTGGATCTGGTCCACGAGGAACACTTGCTTCGGCGATTTGTACGCGGCGATGTGTTCACGGCAGTGCGCGTCGAGTTCTTCCACGCTCGGTGCGGTACCGGGCCTCGCCTGCACCACTGCAGTGACGCGCTCGCCCCATCGCTCGTCGGGCACTCCGACGACGAGACAGTCGAACACTGCCGGATGCGCCTTGAGCACGCCCTCGACCTCTTCCGGGAAGACCTTCTCGCCGCCGGTGTTGATCATGATTGACCCGCGTCCGAGGAGCGTGACCTGACCGTCTTCCTCCACCGTTGCGAAGTCGCCGGGAATCGAGTACCGCTTGCCGCCGTGTTCGAAGAACACCAACGCACTGCGTTCGGGATCGTTGTAGTAGCCGAGCGGGATGTTGCCGGTCCGCGCGATGCGCCCGATCGCACCGGAACCGGGGACGATCGGCACGTAGTCCTCGTCGACCACGATCGAGTCGAGCGACGGCGAGACGGTCGCCGGACCGCCCTTCGGGATCTCGCCCTTGACTGCGATCTTGATGCCGTTCATCCCGGTCTCAGTGGCTCCCACCGAGTCGACCACCACGATGTTCGGCAGCCGCTCCATGAGCTGGTCTTTGATGGACTGACTGAAGATCGCAGCACTGGAACCGATGGAGAACAACGACGACAAGTCGACGTCGTCGATGATCTCCTCCAATCGATCCGCGAGCGGTCGCGCCATCGCGTCACCGGTGATGCCGACGACGTTCACCTTCTCGGCCTCGATGGTGCGCCACGACTGCTCGGCATCGAACTTCGGGCTGAGCACCACCGTGTCACCGTGAATGAGGCTGCGAATGGTCGTGACCTGTCCGGCTCCGTGCATCATCGGCGCGAGCGGGAAGTTAATGGTCGGGCCGCCACCGGCCGCGACCTTCTCGGCGAGGACACCCGCGTGGGGCAACTTCTCGTTGGAGTAGGCGTCGATCCCACCACAGAGCGCGTAGAAAATGTCTTCCTGGCGCCACATCACACCCTTGGGCATGCCGGTGGTGCCGCCGGTGTAGATGACGTGAAGGTCGTCCCCCGACCGCGCGCCGAAGTCCCGCTCGGGCGAGTTCTCCGCGATCGCGGTTTCGTAGTCGGTGAAGTCCAGCCCTTCCGTGGACGCGCCACTCTCGTCGGCCGCAATCACCACGTGCGCGAGCTTCGGCAGATCGGCGCGAATCGCGGCGATGCGCGGGGCGAACTCCTGCTGCGCCACGATCGCGACGAGATCCGCGTTCGAGCAGAGGTACTTCAGTTCCTTCTCGACGTACCGGTAGTTGATGTTCACCGGAACGGCGCGGAGCTTGTAGAGCGCCATCATGGCCTCGACCCACTCCATACCGTTGTAGCCGTAGATACCCACGTGGTTGTCCGGGCCTACCCCGGCGCCGGCGAGGTGGTGCGCCATCCGGTTGATGCGCGCCTCGAGCACCGCGTACGTGCGCCGACCATCACCGACGACGATCACCGCCATCCGATCCGGGACCAAGTCGACGATGCCTTCGAACATCGACGCAAAATTGGTTTCCATGGTTCTCCTTCAGCTGATGAGCATGCGCGCGGCGCGCTCGAGATCGTCCCCAACGACTTCTGGACCGTCGACGCCACCGACCCAACCGATCAGCGACGACAACCACACCTGACTCAGCACGCGGGCGACGGATCGGTCTCGGTCACTCGGGTCGCCTTCGTGCATGGCACCCGTGATGATGGCAGTCATCGCTTCACTGACGCGGGCAACCGCGTCGGACTCTTCACGCCGGGCCGAACCGAGCGCCCGCACCATCGCCGCGGTCGCCTCCGGCCGCCGGGTTTGCGTGCGCGTGGCGCGGCGAAGGACATCGACGACCCGGTCGGCTGCACTCTCGCCCGTCGGCGGGCGTTCGGACAGCCGGAGGCGCAGCGCCTCGACCTGCTCCAGGTTCGCTTCGAGCAGCAGCCGCTCCTTGCTCTCGAAGTACCGGTAGACGGTTCCGAGCGCGACGCCGGCTTCGGCAGCCACGTCTCGCATCTGGACTGCGTCGAACCCACCACCGGCCGCAAGTTCGAGGGTCGCGTCGATCACGCGCCGCCGACGAGCCGCCTGACTGCGCGCCAAGGCACCATCAGCAGGCTCAGTGGCGGTCACGCCCGCAATGAGAACACGTTCTCATTCAGCACGCCAAATTGCTCGTCCGGCTTCACATCACTGCGGATTGATTACTCCATGTCGATCACAGCGGGACGCCTACCTCGCTGCTCGCTCCGCCCTGATGGCTCGTACGTTCGCCGTCTCGGTGCTCGCGGTCTTCTTGGGCTCGCTGCCTCGCGGCTCGCTTCGCTCGGGATCGGTTCGCGCGAGTGCAATCTGCGCCTGCTGCGAACGTACGAGCAGTCAGTGGGTGGTTTTATAGCGTTCGCGGGCGTCTTCCACTGCGGTGGCGGCGGCGTCGGCGCCTTCCCAGCCGGCCGTCTCGACGGACTTGCCGGGCTCCACGTCTTTGTAGACCGCGAAGAAGTGCTCGATCTCGGCCAACAGGAACTGGGGCAGATCGCCGAGATCCTTGACCCCCGACGACCGGGGGTCCCGAGCCGGAACGCACAACACCTTGGCGTCCGGTCCGGCTTCGTCGGTCATCCAGAACACGCCCACCGGTCGGACCCGGATGTGACACCCCGGAAAGGTCGGCTCGTCGAGGATCACGAGGATGTCGAGCGGGTCGCCGTCTTCGGCCAGCGTGTGGGGCACGAAGCCATAGTCGGCTGGATATTGGGTGGCGGTGAACAACATCCGATCGAGCCAGATCGCACCGGTGTCATGGTCCATCTCGTACTTGTTCCGCGAACCGCGCGGGATCTCGATGATGACTTCGACTTCCATCCCCCCAGTCTGACCCAAAAACGCCCACAACCCATTTCTTGGTCAAGCCTTACGTTGGCCTCATGCGACTCACAGGTTCGATGAGCACAATGCCTGCATGATCGGACCGGCCGAGCGGCGGACGGCGCATCGAAGCCCCCTCCCCAAGGAGATGTGCTGGCGCCCCGCTCGGTCGGTCCGACGTTCGCCCGCTCCCCACCTCACCCCCTGATTCGGTACACCCCCCATTTTTGGCGTCCTGAAGTGCTCTGGGAGCGCGCGTGAGGACGCCAAAAGCGTCGGAGGCGAGCAGGTAGCCTCTCCGGATGTCCGAACCCGTCCCCATGGCTTCTGGGGCCGATGCGGGCTCCGCCTCCTCGCCCGGCCAGTCACTGCTCGAAGGAATCGTGCGGACCGCCCGCCCCAAGCAGTGGATGAAGAACGTTCTCGTCGTGGCCGCGCCGGCCGCAGCCGGCGTCATGGGACAGGGCAGCGTCATCCTGGACACGATCGTTGCGTTTGTCGCATTCTGTCTGGCCGCCAGCGGGACCTACTTCCTGAACGATGCGTTCGACGTCGAGGCAGATCGCCGTCACGCGAAGAAGCGCTTCCGCCCCATCGCCGCCGGCGTCGTCCCGGTCGGCACGGCGCGCGTCGTCGGCGTCGGACTCCTCGCCGGCGGGATTGCGGTGGCGTTCCTCGCCGGGTGGCGTTTGCCCATCGTGATCGCGACCTACGTCGTCTTCACCACCACCTACTCGGCGTGGCTGAAGCACGTCGCCGTCATCGACCTCGGAATGGTCGCGGCCGGATTCGTGCTGCGGCTGATCGCCGGTGCCGTGGCCGTCGACGTTCGGATCTCGGTCTGGTTCATCGTCGTGGGCAGCTTCGGGTCTTTGTTCATGGTCGCCGGGAAACGCCACGCCGAGCACATGGAGCTCGGTCTCGATCGCGCCGGCCACCGGGCGACCCTTGAGGAGTACTCGGTGGAGTACCTCGGGTACGTGCGTTCGGTCTCGTCCGGTGTCGCGCTCGTGGCCTACTGCCTGTGGGCGTTCGACGAGAGCATCCATCGCACCGGTCTCGTGTTGTTCGAGATCTCCATCGTGCCGTTCGTCTTGGCGTTTCTTCGTTACGCCTTGCTCGTCGAACGCGGCGAAGGCGGAGCACCCGAAGATGTGGTGACCGCGGACCGTCCGTTGCAAGTGCTCGGCGCGATGTGGGTTGTGATCGTGGCGATCGGTTTGTATGTCGCCTGAGATCGCGCCGGCCCCGCTCCCCGGTGACGAGACCCTGCTCTTCGGCTGGGGCGGCACCGCGCCGACGCGCGCGCAGCTCGCCACTCCCTTGACCGATGCCGACGCGCATCACCTCGTGAGCGCCGCTCCGAAGCGAGGCGTGGTCGCACGAGGGTTGGGGCGTGCGTACGGTGACGCGGCCCAGAACGCCGGCGGTCTCGTCCTCGACGCGACGGCACTGTC
>JANLTQ010000550.1:0-6211 GCA_031363005.1 Acidimicrobiia bacterium
CGGTGGCAACGGCGTTGGTGTGGTGCCGTTGATGACCGGCGCGGCGAGGAACATCGCCAGTCGATCGATCGAGCGCACCAGACGCGTCTGCTGGGTGTGATCCGCCGAGAGCTGGAGTCGGAGCCGTTCGTTCACCGCCGCCACCTGGGTCAGCGCGCTCAGCAGTTCGACGTCTCGGCGGGCCATGGCGTGGTGAAGGTCACCGAGTTCGGTCCGCAGCGTGTCCACCTGGAGGCGCGTGGTCTCGGCCTGGAGCGCGGCAAGTTCGGTCGCGCGCTTGCGTTGATCCCTCCACATACCTGAGCCCCCTCGACGATCAGGGGCACCGTACGCCGCCGCGAGGCTCAGGTGGTGGAACCTCCGAGCGGGGTGAACGGGATCGTGAATGCGGGGGATTCGACCCCGCCGTCGACCTCGAAGATCTTCCCCGTGACCCAACTCGCCGCGTCCGACGCCAGGTACAGCACCGCGGCCGCGATGTCCTCCGGCTGACCGATCCGCTGCATCGGCGTTCCGCTTTCGAGTTGCCGGCGGACCGAGTCGTCGGTGAGCACGTGCTCGAGGGCCGCGGTCTCCACGCCGCCCACCTCGATGGCATTCACGCGAACTACGGGGGCGAGTTCGGGGGCCATGGCGCGCGTCATCATCGAAAGCGCCGCTTTGGCGGTGGCGTAGGCCACGAAGCACGGTTGCACCATGCTCGCAGCGCGTGAGGAAATGTTGACCACGCTTCCCCCGCCGGTCTCGACCATATGGGGCACGCAGAGCTGCGTCAGCGTGAATGCCGCGAGCACGTTGAACTTGAACGCGGCCTCCACGTTGCGGGGGCTGGTCGCCATGACCGGGCGCGGATCCCACCCTCCGGCGTTGTTGACGAGGATGTCCACCCGCCCGAGCTCGTCGACCGTGCGGGTGACCAGCGCCTGAAGTTGGTCGGCGTCGGTCACATCGGTGGGCACGGCGATGGCCCGCCGCCCGAGGGCCGTGATGCGTTCGGCAACCGCGTCGAGGTCCGACGCCGTGCGCGCCGCCAGTGCGACATCGGCACCGGCTTCGGCAAGACCGAGCGCGCAGCCGGCGCCGATGCCTTTTCCCGCGCCGGTGACGATGGCGACTCGCCCGGTGAGACCGAACCGATCCAGAATCATCGGCTCACGGTACCTGCGTTCCCTGGTCGAGGGATCAGCCGGTTCCGAGAAGTTCTCCGGCGTCAGACCCCAGGGTGTGGATCTTCCGGATCACCGAGACGATGCACAGGAGGCTTGCATCCTCGTTACGAATCGCGGCCCGATGTGATGCGCAGCTGACGTAGGTGCCGTCGGATCCCAGGCGACGGGCGTGGACATCGAGGAAGTCGATCTCTCCTGACGTCAACCGTTCGAGTGCTGCACGGTCCGCCGCGTCGTCGTCCGGATGGCAGAGCCCTTCTCGGTTGCGGTCCAGGACCGAGGTGGAAGACCAACCCGAGAACGCTCGTAGCGCTTGGCTGCTGGCGAGGATACGACCATGCGGATCGAAGATGACGATGGGCACTCGGCTCGCTTCGGGGATGGTCGCCAAAATCTGTTCGAACTCGGCACCGTCCGGCGTGTGAACGCCGTTCGCTGCGCACCGAGGGTTTCGCGCCAAGTGCGCTCTGATTGCGTCGACGCACGAACTGCGGACCTCCGAGGCTTCCCGCAACTCCTTGGCGCTCTGCATGAGCCACGCGACCCGGGTCGCCATCTGCCCGGCGAATTGTTCGTCGAGCTGCGTATACGGATGTTCCGGGGTATCGCGAAGAAAGGTGATGACCCCGAAGGTGGTGCCGCCGGCAGTGAGAGGTGCTGCCATCAGGCTGTAGACAGCGTAACTGGGCAAGTACTGGTGGAGTTCCGGCGGCAGCGCGGCACGGAGCCGATCCTGCGGGACGTGACTGATTCGTAGAACGTTCCTCGTGCTCAGTGGAACGAGTGCCGCGTTTTCCTCGAACTCCGGAATCAGGCTCATCGAGCGCGCGATGGCGCCCACGAACGCAGTTCGGTCAGGTTCCACGTGGTCGATGATGCCGTAGCCGGGGGTCCCGTCCTCACGAATCAGGGTCACGACGCAACAGTCCCCGAGAACGGTCGCTCCGCGTCGGGCTGCGAACACCGCTGCGGATGACCACGAAAGGATCGGATCAGATGCCATCGCCTCGAGTTCGTCGAGCACATCGGCGCGATCGAGGTCGGTCATCGTGCTCGCAGGGCGATCGATGGCGGAGAGGGTCACGGCAGCTCGGCGGGTCGCCTCGAACCGCTCGAGCGCAGCTTCGGAGATGTCGTACCGTCCGCCGATCCTCACCGCTCTGAGGGATCCTGCTCTCACCCACTTGTAAGCGGTCTGATAGTGAACGCCGAGTTCGTTCGCGGCTTCTTTGAGATTCATCCTGCTCCCAAGATCGCGTCCAAGCGGCGTGACCGTGGGCGTGACCGTGGGCGTGACCGTACGGCCGATCGAACCGTTCGAGTGTCATTTCGTAGGTCGGACTGAGTTTTGGAGAAACTGCGCCCCGACGTGCGGGTCAGCCCTCGGGCTCAATCGGCACCGGCTTCGGCACGACCGAGCGCGCAGCCGGCACCAATGCCCTTGCCCGCGCCGGTGATGGGTGCGACGCGTCCGGTGAGGTCGAAACGATCAGTGATCATCGTGGCAGAGTGCCGACGTTCGTCACGCGGTCGTGTCGTCCACGCCGCGCATCACGACCGGTTCGCATCGAAGAGGAGTTTGCACATGGATCAAGTGGTCTGCGATATCGCCGACGGTGTGGCCGTCATCACCATCAACCGCCCCGAGGCGCGTAACGCGCTGAACCGCACGGTGCGCCACCGCCTCCCCGAGCTGATCTCCGAACTCGAGGACGACGACACCGTCGACGTCATGATCCTCACCGGTGCGGACCCCGCGTTCTCGGCCGGAGTGGACCTGAAGGAGATCGGAGCCGGGGCTACTGGTGGCGACGACCTGCGTTCCGGCCCTGCCGGGGACCTCGCTGGGGGCACGAGTGTCGAGGCCAAGCCCGAAGCCGTCGACATGGGTGGGCGCAGCGCAGGCGGACGGCTCCCATGGCGGGGCGCCCTCCCGCCCCGGACCAAGTTGTTGATCGGCGCAGTGAATGGTGTGGCGGTCACCGGCGGACTCGAACTCGCCTTGGCCTGTGACTTCCTCATCGCGTCCGAGCGGGCACGGTTCGCGGACACGCACGCACGCGTCGGGGTGATGCCCGGCTGGGGGCTCACGGTATTGCTGCCCCAGCGCGTCGGCGTTGCGCGCGCACGAGAGATGAGCGTGACCGGCAACTTCGTCGACGCCGCCCTCGCGTATGACTGGGGACTCGTCAACCACGTCGTCCCGCACGACGAGCTGTTGCCGTACTGCCGCCAGCTCGGCGCCGACTGTCGGACCATCGACCAGCTCGCGGTCCGGCGGATGCTCTCCACCTATGACCGCAACAGCCTCGTGTCCGACGCCGAAGCGTGGGTCATCGAGGACGAGGTGTCCCGGAGCTGGGAGGGCTCGGGTTTTGACCCCGCCGAGATCGAGCGTCGGCGGGCCGGCATCCTCGCCCGCGGCCGCGACCAGACCAAGCAGTAGCGCGCGGTCGGAGTGAACGACTCATCGCCCAACGGGCCTCCCGAGCGTTCGATGCGCCAGGCCGCCGAGAGCGGTCTTAAACGCCAAACGCTGCTGCCGTCGATGCGCGCTCGCGTCGCAGCGCGCGTGTTGGTGGTCGACCGGGACCAGGCGGTGCTCCTCTTCCGTGGGGGTGACCCGGCGCGACCGGAGGCAGGAACGTGGTGGTTCACGCCGGGCGGCGGAGTCGACCCGGGTGAGTCCCTCGCCGACGCGGCTCGGCGCGAACTCCTTGAGGAGACGGGTCTGGCCGTCGAGGATCTCGGATCGGTGCGCTTCGACCGGGTCGTGGTGTTCGAGTTCGAGGGCGAGCGTTTCCAGCAGCACGAGCACTTCTTCGCGGTGCGCGTTGATCGATTCGAGCCCGACGTCCGCGGTTGGACCGACGTCGAACGTCGATCGATGGGTGAGTCCCGATGGTGGACCGCGGCCGAGATCGCCGCCAGCGACGAGACCATCTACCCCGCGGATCTCATTGCCCGGCTCGAAAGGTTCAGTGAGTGAGCTCGACGGCGTTGTCGTGCAGGATGCGACCCTGGTCGGCCGCGTCGAACTCCTTGACCTCGACCGCGTAATCGAGCGGGCTCGGCATGCCTTCGATGTGGGGCCAGTCGGACCCGAAGATCACGCGGTCCGTTCCCATGAGTTGGGCGATCTCGTGCACGTCGTCCTCCCAAAACGGGTTGATCCACACGTTGCGCCGGAACGTCTCGATCGGGTCCTCGGGGAAGAAGCCCGGGATCCGACGGTGCTGGGACGCGAGCTTGCGGAACAGGTCGGGGAGAAACTCGCTGCCGTTCTCGACGCTCGCCACCCGGATGCCCGGGAAGCGCGTGAAGAAGCGGTCGAAGATGAGGCTGGCGAGGAAGTCGTAGATCGCTCGCTCCATGTGCAGCATTTTGATGCTGGGTCCCATGGCGTTCCCGCTGAAGTTGGCGCTGAAGCCGTCGGCCGCGTACCCGTTGGCGGTGTAGCCGCTGTCGCCGGCGTGCACGACGACGGTGAGCCCGGCCTCCTGGACGCGTGACCAGAACGGATCGAACTCGGGGTTGGCCGGAGTCCGCGCGCCGTCCTTGGTGAACGCGGCGGCGGGGCGCATCACGATGGTGCGCGCGCCGTGCTCGATCGCGAACTCGAGTTCACGGATCGCCCAATCCTGATCGGCGAGGGACAGGTACGGCGCCGCGAAGATCTTGTCCTGGTACGCGAAGCCCCAGTCCTCTTCGAGCCACCGGTTGAACGCAGTGAACGTGAGGGTCATCGCTTCGACGTCGTGGACGAGCAACTCCTCGTACAGCATCCCGAGGGTGGGGAAGAGCCAGCACGCTTCCAACCCTTGCTCGGCGAGCACCTGCACGCGCGCGTCCCGGTCGCGATACTCGGGTCGGATCGGTTCGCGTTCCTTGAGGAACTCGAGTGGGTTCCGACCGTCGGGGTTGCCGCGGAAGTAATCGTGCATCGCGCCGGCCTTGGCGATCGGGTCGAAGGTCGGGTTGGTGACGACCTTGCTCACCCGGCCGCCGACCACCTGGTACTTCCGGCCGTCGATGTCGCACCACTGCACACAGCGCGGTCCGAGGCGCGGGTCGAGGTGGCGGGTGAACGCGTCGAGCGCCTCGTAGTAGTGGTTGTCGGCGTCGAAGACGGGGCCCTGATACATCGTCATGGCGCGAGTGTAGAACGCGTTCTACCTACTTGCTACCCGGACGCCGGCGGCCAGACCTGAGGGTGGTCGGCCCGGGCGGTGCCGTCGGCGAAGGGATCACCGTCGCTCCATGCGGCCTGATGGGGCTTACGGGGCGCGCCGGGGCGCATGCGCACCTGCGTGTCGTCGCCGCAGTAGCGCACGGAGATCGCCCGCCGGCGCAGATCGGTCGATTGGTTCGCGCCGGCGGCGTGCACCGTCCGAACGTGGTGGACGATCACGTCGCCCGGCGCGGTCGAGAACGTGACCACTTCACAATCGCCGGCGGCGACGAGCGCGTCGATGTCCGGAACGGTGTCGCCTTCGGTGTCCGGGAGGGTGAGCGTGCTGACGAAAAGATTCGGTCGGAACGTCTGGGACCACCGGTGCGATCCGCGCACGTACCCGACTGCGCCCGACTCCGGGGTGACGGCGTCGAGCGGACACCACGTGGTCGCGATGTTCGGACCGTCCACGTGGAAGTACCCGAGGTCTTGATGCCACGCCGTGCGCTCGGCCGTTCCCGGCTCCTTCACCAGCAGACTGTCCTCGTAGAGCCACAGGTGCGCGCTGCCGAGCAGGCTCGCGACGAGACCCGGCAGGGCGGATCGGCAGGCGAAGTCCGCGAACTCGGGTTGCTCGCGCCAGTGGTCGACGCCACCCGCAAAGCGCCCGCTTGCCGGCGCGCCGCTTGGCGTATCCCGCGACGCGTCGCGAAGGACTTCGATGCCAGCGCCTTCGAGGTCGCGCCCGACTGCGGAGAGATCGGCCGTGGCCGCCGACGTGAGCGCGATCTCGACCGGTCCTTCCATGGCCGCGAGCAGTTCCGGCTCGAGCGCGGCTCGGAGACACACGACGCCGTCGGCCGTGAAC
>JANLTQ010000570.1:0-3692 GCA_031363005.1 Acidimicrobiia bacterium
GACGGTGTCCACGACCGCCGCCGGCTTGGCCGCGCCCTCGAGTTCGATGGTGATGCGCACCACCACCTGCGCGCCACCGGGAACGTCGGTGACGCTCACGATTTCGGCGGTGCCCCGGACGCGCCCACCGGCGGGGACCGGCGTGATGAACCGAGCCTTGTCCACGCCGTAGTTGAGCCCCATCGAAACTCCGCCGACGGTGAGCAGCTCACCGAGAAACGGTGCGCACAGCGACATCGTCAGGTACCCGTGACCGATGGTGGTCCCGAACGGACCGTTCTTCGCGGCCTCGGCGTCGACGTGGATCCACTGGTGATCGCCGGTCGCATCCGCGAACTGATTGATTCGGGCCTGGTCGATCGTCTGCCAGTCAGTGGAGCCGAGGTTCATGCCGACGGCACCGGCGAGCTCTGCGAGGGAATCGATCTTCGTCATGCGTTCGAGTTTGTCACCGGCCCCTCACCACCGGGGCACCCGACCGGTCAGATCCACCCGTCTTCGGGCCGCTCCCGGTACCGTCGAGTCACTATGAATCTGCATCGCGCCCCGGGTGGAATTCTCGGCGGACCCGTCGACGGACCGGCACGACTCGCGGCGTCCTTCCCCGCGGTCCAGGCCGTGGAGGGCACGCTCGTCCTGCATCGGGCCAAAGGCTTTGCCGGTCGGATCATTTCCTTCGACGCCAAGCAGGTGGTCCTGCGCGGAAGTACCGGGCTCGAGAAGACGTTCGCGGTGAACCCCGGTGACTTCGCGGTGGAGGGCACGGCCGTCCATCTCGTCGCGCCGAAGCGTCCGGCAGACCCCGACGGTCCCGACCTGCGGGGCGGGAAGATCGCGGCGCAGGCGCGGACGGCCTCGGGCAGCCGGAAGGTGGAGGGTGCGAGCGCGCGCACTGCTCGCGCGAGTCGCATCTTCGTGGAGGGCAAGCACGACGCCGAGCTCATCGAGAAGGTGTGGGGTGACGACCTGCGCATCGAAGGCATCGTCGTGGAGATCCTCGACGGCGTGGACAACCTGGAGTCGGCGCTTCGCGACTTCGCGCCGACCCGCGACCGCCGGGCGGGCGTGCTCGTAGACCACCTCGTCGCGGGCAGTAAAGAGGCTCGGGTCGCCGCCGCGATCACCGATCCGAACGTGCTCGTCTTGGGCACACCGTTCGTCGACATCTGGGCCGCGATCCGTCCGAAGACCGCAGGCATCGACGCGTGGCCGGACATCCCGATGGGCACGCCCTGGAAGGAAGGCATCTGCGCCGCGCTCGGCGTCGCCGATCCACCGCAGTTCTGGTCGCAGCTGCTCGGCGTGGTGAAGGACTGGGGCGACGTAGACCAGACCCTCGTGGCCGCCGTCGAACAACTCATCGACTTCGTCACGTAATTTCCGCTCTTGGCCCTGCGGGCCGGGCCGCTCGGGCCACGCTGCGCCTTCTGACTCGGTACAAGCGTTCTGCACAGGGGCGGCTGCGCTCTTGATTTCAAGGTGAGCACGAGATCGACCGAGGAGTAGGTGTGAACGCTGACCTGACGTCCGGCCCCCCTGCGACGCCGCCGGTGGGGTGGCTGCGTGGGGTGATCATCGACGCGATGGACGTCGAACGGTTGGGCGCGTTCTGGCAACAGGTCCTCGGCGTCGGAGTCGGCGAGCAGGTTCCCGGCTGGTTGCAACTCGACTTTGGCGTTCAGGGATCCCTCATGGCGTTCCAGCCAGTCGATCCGATCGCGCACACCCCCGGTCGACTCCGCATCGACATCGACGTTGAGGACCTCGAAGTGGCCACCGCGCGGATCATCGAACTCGGCGGCGCCCTGAGGGAAATCGTTCGGTTCCGGCCCGAGGAGGAGCATCGGGTCATGACCGATCCCGAAGGCAACGAGTTCAACATCGTGTTGCCGTTCCCACCCGACGCGGCGCCGGCACCCTCGAATCCATGAAGCACGCGCTGCAGATTCGTGAACGTGAGGGGCTCACCGCCGAGACGGCGGAACTGTTCGTGCGAGCGGTGCTCGGCGGCGTGCACGTCGACGAGTACCCAACGCCACTCCAGCACGAGATGATCGGTCAGATCGCCCGGCACGTGTTCGGGCTGACCGTCGACGTCGACACGCTCGAACCCCTCGACGCCACCGCAGCCAAGGAGCAGATCCAAGATCCCGCGCTGCGACGCCGACTCGTGCAGGCCATCGTCACCCTCGAGATGCTCGAGGATCCCGTCCCTCCCGTGCTCGCCACGCACATCCGGCGTTACGCCCGCACCCTCGGTGTGGACGAGCCGATGGTGGAGGCAGCCCGTCACGCCGCCCGTGGCCACCTGGCGCTGATGTACGCCGACATCCAACGCAACTCCTACTACACCCACGAGGCCATCGAGCAGGCCGTCGACGGTCACCTCTGGCGCACGCTGCGATCGAAGTTCGCGTACAGCAACCTGGTCGCCAGCCGTTCGATCGAACGCAAGTGGGCCGCCCTCGCGGACATGCCGAAGGGTTCGCTCGGCCACACGACCGCGGAGTTCTATCGAATCCACGAATTCCCGATTCCCGGCGCACGACGCGGCATCGGCGAGATCGGCGCGCACCACGACTTTGTGCACGTCCTCGCCGACTACGCGCCCAATCCCGACGGCGAGATCAACGTGTTCGCGTTCATCGCCACGGCCATGGACGACCCGAAAGGGTTTGTGCAACTGGTCATGACCCTCGGACTGTTCCAGAACGCGACGATCACCCACGTCGCGGGCAAGCGCGTGGTGTTGGCACGCGGCGGCACGCTCGCCGAGCCGGGTGCGTGCGAACGGTTCGCCGACGCGTTGCACCGCGGGACAACGTGCAAGGTCGACGCGCTCGGCATGGACCATTTCGCCGTCGCCGCGGAACCGCTCGACGCGCTGCGAGAGCGTTTCGGCATCATCCCGCGCGAAGACCCGAGTCAACCCGGAGCCCTTGACCGCTCTTAACTCGGAGCGGGCGCGGCCGACCCGGCATCGGCGCCGGTTGCCCGGGGACTCAGGACCACCACGATCGCCGCCGCAACGCAGACCGCCGCGAGTGCCCAACTCGGCGCACGGAGGGCATCGACGAACCGTTGCGGTCCGACGGTCCCCGTCCCGTGGTGCTGTCCACCCGCGAGTGCACCGCCGACCGCGGCCAACCCGATGAGCGCCCCGAGTTGACGGACCTCGTTG
Organism: Acidimicrobiia bacterium; assembly: GCA_031363005.1. Lineage (GTDB taxonomy): Bacteria > Actinomycetota > Acidimicrobiia > IMCC26256 > JAENVU01 > JAENVU01. Next base: position 3,182 of record JANLTQ010000570.1, read on the forward strand.
ACCACGCCGGAGGCGAGACCCCCGGCGGTGGCGGTCACCCCACGCATGGCCGCGATGTTGGACACGTTGAACACGAACGCCTGCCCGATACCGGACAACGCCAACGCCACCACCACGGTCGCGACCCCCGGCCCAGTTCCAAGCAGCGCGAACGCGGCCACCGAGACCGCGACGACGGCCATGCCGCCGCCCATCAGCCATCGGACATCCACGCGCTGCGTCACGGCACCGACGATCGGGGAGAGCGCCATGAGCGGTACCGTCATGGCGAGGAACACCGCGCCGGCGCCGACCGCACTCAAGCCCTGGACCTGCTGAAGGTAGAGCGATGCGAAGAACGCCACACTCGCAAACGCCGCGTTGCCCACGAACGCAGTGATGCTCGCCGCCGTGCCCCGACCGTGAGCGAACAGCGTGCGGTCGATGAACGGTCTCGGGGACCGAACCTCCTCGACGACGAACCACGTCAACAACGCGATCGCCGCCGCCCCGGATCCGACGACAGCGCCGG
>JANLTQ010000700.1:0-2533 GCA_031363005.1 Acidimicrobiia bacterium
CGCGTCCTCACCGCCGACGAGCGTGCCGAGTTCTTGGAAGGAACCCGGGTCGAGCAGTGTCGCGACGCGGGCCCGCGCGTCGAGCTTGCCGGCGTCGCGGTGCTTGCCCAGGCGCTCGTCCCCGCCCATTGCACGCGACACGCGACGGCGTTGTTCGAGATCCGCGAGGACCTCGTCCCATTCGTTCGGGCTCGTCACCTCAGTCGTCGTTGAGGATCCGGATGTTGCCGATTCCGTCGCGAACGCCGGCGCCCGCAATGGTCACGGTCAGCGTCTCGGCTCCGAACTCGCCCGGTTCAGCAGTGTTGTCGGCGATGATCGTCACCACGAGCGCCAGCATCCGGGATCGGCCGGATAGTCGACCAGGCCGTCCGGGGCGCCGAACGGCGCGATGAGTTCGCCATCACTCCCGTTCTGGCACTGGGCTCCGCCCGTGAGCCCGAAGGTGCCTTGGGCCCCGAGCGAGAACGACCCGCCCACCAAAGACATCGAGAACGGCCCCGACGCAGCCGCGGTGGTGGCCGGGAGGGCGACGCCCCCACCAACCAGCATCAGCGTGGCGAACGTTGCCGAGCTGGTGCGTCGCATCCGCGACCGTGTCATGTGTTGTCCCCCAGGAGCCCCGTGCGAGTGAACCTCGCAGATTGGGACGATATCGCCGTCGGCGACCGACTGCGATCCTGCGCGAGTACGGGGGCCCCATGTGGTCCCGCCATCGCTCGAGTCGGTGCGCGGCCACGTGGCCGTACCATCGGCTTCGTGAGAAACGCAGCGTCGTGAAATCTTTCGAGACCATTCGCTCGGTCGTCCGCCTCGGTCGCATCGAAACCGACCGCATCGAGCGCCGACTCGCTCACGCTGCCTCCGTCGCGGATCTGCGGCGCCTCGCCAAGCGGCGGCTGCCAGGCGGCGTCTTCGACTACATCGACGGTGCCGCCGAGGACGAACGCACGCTGGCCGCGAACCAGGAAGCGTTCGCTACCACCACCTTCCGGCCGCGCGTCCTGCGCGGCGTCGAGAAGGTGGACATCACTTCGACCATCCTCGGTCAGCCCCTCGCCTACCCCCTCGTGCTCGCCCCGACCGGCTTCACTCGCATCGCCGACCCTCAGGGCGAACTCGCAGTGGCTCGCGCCGCGGAACGCGCCGCACTCCCGTACGCGTTGTCGACGCTCAGCACTCGCTCGATCGAAGCGGTCCGTGCGGTGAGTAACGGTCGACTCTGGTTCCAGGTCTACGCCTGGCGCGACCGTGGCCTGGTCCAAGAGATGATCGAGCGCGCGGCTGCGGCGCGGTTCGAAGCACTTGTGCTCACCGTCGACACGGCGGTGTTCGGCCGCCGGGAACGAGACGTTCGCCGCGGATTCTCGCTCCCGCCCACCATCGGCCCGCGGACCATGGTCGACGGCGCGCTCCACCCCGGTTGGACCTGGTCCTTCGTTCGCAGCGAGCCGATCCGGTTCGCGAACGTGGTCGGTCGCGATGTCGGTGACGGCGCCTCGCCGGTCACCCTCTCGGACTACATCAACACCCAGTTCGACCCCGCGCTGTCGTGGGACGACGTCACGTGGTTGCGTTCCGTCTGGGCTGGCCCGATCATCCTCAAGGGAATCCAAACCGTCTCCGACGCAGTCCTCGCGGCCGACGCCGGCGTGGAAGCGATCGCACTGTCGAACCATGGCGGCCGCCAGCTGGACGGCTCCCCCGCAACGTTCTCGCTCGTCGCACCGGTCGCCGATGCGGTCGGCGGTCGCACGGAGATCATCTGCGACGGTGGAATACGGCGTGGGAGCGACATCGTGAAGGCCCTCGCCGCCGGGGCGACTGCGTGCATGGCCGGACGCGCCTACCTCTACGCGCTCGGGGCGGCCGGCGAAACCGGCGTGGACCGAGTCCTCGAATGGTTCCACGCCGACATGATCCGCACGATGAGTCTCCTTGGCGTGGGCAGCATCTCCGAACTCGACCGCTCCCTCATCAACCTCCCGACGGACATGACGTGAACAACGCACCCGGCAACCGCCCAAGTCGGAGTGCGCTCGCCACCGGCCATTGGCGTCCGAGCCGAAACATGGGAGCAGTCACTCCTATCATGGGAGCGTGTCCACCGAGCCCCCGCCGCTGACGAACCCCGGTCGGTTCCGGGTCGAGGAGTTGAGTGCTCGAGTCGACGTCACCGTCGACACGATCCGCTTCTACCAAAAGCGTCAACTCCTGGCGCCGCCGGTGCGCGACGGCCGGGTGGCGTGGTACAGCGCCGAACACGAAGCCCGTCTGCTGCGCATCAAGGAGCTGCAACGCGACGGCTTCACGCTCGCAATGGTGCGTCGTGTGCTCGACGGTGACCTCGGTGTCATCGATCAGCAGCTCGCCGCCGCCGTCGCCGAGTCCGACACCGAAGAGTTCTTGACCGTCGACGAGCTCGCGGCTCGCGCCGGCGTACCCGCCGCCTTGATCGACGCGGTTGTGGCCGAAGGATTACTGGTCCCACGGCTGCACGACGGCGAGCCGAGATTCACTGCATCGGACATCT
>JANLTQ010000291.1:0-5412 GCA_031363005.1 Acidimicrobiia bacterium
GTGAGCAACGGCCACGCCATATCGTCGGCGATCCCGTAGCTGCGCGCGACCAAAGACCAGACGAACCTTCCAAGCGCGCGCCCGAGTGGCACGCCGAGGAGCGCACCGGTTGCGCTCATCACGCTGGCTTGCCAGGCGACGGTTCGTGCGGTCTGCGAGGGCGTCAAGCCGAGTGAGCGCAGCACCGCGAGGTCTTTGCGCCGGTGCCGCACCGTGAGCACGAGCGCGTGGCCGACTGCGAGCAAGCCGAATACCACCAGGAACGACGCGAGTATCACGGGCCGACGGTCGAGCTGCTCCAACTGGTCGACTTCCGGCGGCGTGCGCGTTCGGCCCGGCGCTTCGTCGCCGTTGAACGATCTCAAGCGTGTCATCGCCACCGCGCGGTCGGCCCCGTGACGCAGTTCGATCGCGAAGGAACTCGACCCGCACGCGGTCTCCAACCCGGGCGCGGACATGCGCCAGCGCTATCGCACCCAGGGCGACTTCCTGGTGGCGCTCGGCCCCCGACGGGCATATCTTGGTCGGCGTAGGGGTGACAACAGGGGGTTGGTTGCTATGGACCTGATCCGGCAGAATGACGCTCGATACGACGAGATGCGCACCGTCTTCAACTCCATGGTGGACAAACGCCCGGCAGTGATCGCGCAGTGCGCAACATCTGACGATGTGATCGATGCGCTCGCCTTGGGCCGGTCCGAGGGATACGAGGTCGCGGTGCGGGCCGGCGGCCACTCCGTGGCGGGCATGTGTCTGAACGACGGTGGTCTGGTCATCGACGTGCGCCCCATGAAACAAGCCGACGTCGATCCGGTGGCTCGCACGATCCGTGCTGGTGCGGGTCTCACGTGGGGAGAGTTCGACCACGCCACCCAAGAGCACGGCCTGGCGACGACCGGCGGTCGCGTCTCCACCACGGGCATCGCGGGCCTGACCCTCGGCGGCGGTTCCGGTTGGTTGGAACGCAAGCACGGTCTCGCGTGCGACAACCTCCGCTCAGTCGAACTGGTCACCGCCGACGGAACGCTCATCACCGCAAGCGAGACCGAACACCCCGATCTCTTCTGGGCCTTGCACGGTGGAGGCGGCAACTTCGGCGTCGTCACGAACTTCGAGTTCGCGCTGCACCCGGTCGGTCCGATCGTGCTCGCCGGTCTCATGCTCTGGCCCGGCGACTCGGGCGGCGACGTGAGCCGCGTCTTCCGCGATCTGGCGCCGACGTTGCCCGACGAGCTCGGTTCGGCACTCGTATTCCTTACCGGCCCGCCCGAGGAGTTCGTGCCCGAACACCTGCGAGGCACCACGGTTGTCGGATTGGCGTTGTGCTGGACCGGCGATCTGACCGAGGGCGAAGACGTCATTCGCCCGTTCCGGGAACTCGGACCCGAGGTCGACCTGGTCGGCCCGATGCCCTATGCCGATTTCAATTGCATGATCGACGACCCGCCCGGGATGCGGAACTACTGGACCGCCGAATACCACGAAGACTTCCCCGACGACGCACTCGACGTCTTCGTCAAGTACGGGTCCGAACGGCGCTCGCCACTCGCCCAACAGTTGCTGCTCCCATGGGGCGGTGCCGTCGCCCGCGTCAGTGAGGACGCCACCCCGATGACCAAACGATCCGCACCTTGGATCACCCACCCGTTCGCAGTGTGGGAAGACCCCGCCGACGACAACGCGAACATCGAATGGGCACGCGGATTCCGCCGCGACATTGCCAAGTACGCGACCGGCGGCGTGTACCTCAACTTCATCGGCAGCGAAGGTGAGGAACGCGTGCGCGCCGCATTCGGTGCAGAGAAGTACGCACGACTCCAAGCGACCAAAGCGGAATACGACCCCGACAACGTCTTCCACGGCAACCAAAACATCACCCCCGCCACCTGAACCTCGCCCGGAAATCGCCCAACCCTTTCCCGAGGCGTTGGCGCTCACCTCAGCGGATTACCACCAGCCCACGTCTCGGGAATGATCGACGACGGCGAATCGCGCAAACAGACTTTCCGTCAGCCACCCCTCGTCGTTGGATCGCTGCGGGACGATGCCATGGGGCTCCGTCCGGCCATGAACAATGCGACTCAGATCGGCGGCTGAGGGCCACCCCGAGAACGTGCAAGCGTGACGCACTGGGATGCGCCGAACCCAATGGCGGCGGCCGCAGTCGCGTCGCTGCTCATCATGCGCCGGGCGGTGAGGGGGAAACCGGACCAGTAGAAGACGTCACGAGTGCCGTCGCCACCTGAGCTACGGCCAACGACCGATGGGTCCCGACCACCTCGCCCAGTGCTCGCCCGGCGCGACTGCATGGGAAGGACACGACGTGGGCGGTGATGAGACCGGGGATCGTCATGCGCGCAGGTTCGTCGTCGAGGCACTGGCGTGACGGTCAGCGCGCCGCACTCGACGCCATGGCCGCGCCCCGGGGTCGCGGGTGAGCACTCCGAGCGCGAGGACCGCTGCACCGAGCACGTACCACCAGTTCCCGAACCGGGGTGAGCCGGGAAACTGCCCGATCAGTGGCTCGGCGAGCATGCTCTGGGCCGCCAATGCCACAACCAAAAAGAGGCTCGTGGGCGCAGCGGCGGCACCGCCCATGTGGTCGGGCAGGGTGCGCTGCGCGATCAGGCATGCCACGAGCGTCAGCGAGACAAACGCAGCATGCTCGACGAGCCACGAACCGATCGGCAGCGTCGAACCGGCGGCTTCATTCATTGCCACCGCGACCTGCACTGCGGTGGCGGCGCCAACCACCACGGCCAGCAGCGCAACGCGCGTCGCAATCCGCAAACGGCGAACAGTCGGTGACGCGTCGAGCGTGACCGCTGCGGGATCATCAAGCGCGAAGCCGACGCCGAAGCTCGTGATGACGGATGTGAGCACGAGGAGCTGGCGAACGTCTTCGGGCTCCTTCGCGACGAGCAAGGGAACACATCCCAAGAGCGCCGTCACGGCCGCAGGCCAGAGCCGGCTTGCCGCCAACGTCGGCCGCAGTGAGGCACGGATCGTCGGGATGTTCATCGACACCGCGGGAGGCCGTCCGGGACCTTGCGTGCGGGGACCGAACCCACCGGCGCGAGTCCGAGCGCGCGCATCAGCTCGGACGTGGGTGTGGCCGCCTCTTTCCAGTGCGACCAGTCCTCACCGAGCATTCGCCGGATGTCGGCGATGGGTCGGGCGGCCATCTGGCGCGCCGCGTCGACATCGGCCCGCGCGTAGACAACCGGGGGGTCGGCGTCGGTGTGATTGCTCGACGGCCAGATCGCCGTCGCCCAGGGGGCGTCCGCCGAGTGCCAGGAAGCACCGACTCCCGAGAACTCCTCGTTCGGGTCCTGGATCACGGAGTCCACTGCGTTGGTTGCCGTCGCGAGCGTGAGCCAGACCGCGAGCACCGCTCGAGCTTGGTTGCCGGCGTAGCAAGGAGGCCGAACTCCTCTCACGCTCGTGGGAAGCCCGGTGGCGGCCTGGGCCGGCAACAAGTACCAGGTCACCTTGGTGTCGGGCCCGCCGAAGCCGTACGACCCGGCACGGACTGGATCCCGAAGTCGGTCGCGGACTTCGGGATCAAGATTGCTGATGCCGCGGTTGCCGACGACTTGACGCGCGACGTACGGGGTTGGTCGCGAGGCCGGGGGCACCAACGCCAAGACCTGCCGTGCACCCTTGGCCCAATCGGGGCGCCACGCTCCGTACCCGGGATACGTGCAGGTGCGGATCTCGGCGTGCGTCTCGCATTCGAGGTCGGCGTCGATGCCTCTTGCGACCCGGGCCGCGTCGGCGGCCGTTACCGGACGGGTCTGGAGTACGGCTCCCGTTCCGGCCAGCGCAAGAGCAGCCATGAGCGCGCCGATAGGTGCCCAGCCTCGCCGGGTACGCATGACGGCGAGCGCGGCGACGATCCCGACCAACCCGACCACGTAGACGAGGTGCGGCCACGCCGGTCGGAGTACGAACATCGGATCCAGGTCCGGCGGCGGGCTGGACCACAAAGACCAGTTGCGGGCGCGGTTCGTGAATGGGTCGAGGCCGTTCAAGTTGCCGGTCGCGCCGAGAATCCCGAGCAACGCAATCGCCGGGACGATCCCGTGCGGGATCCAGCGGCCGAGCGCAACTCCGAGTGCACCGCCGCCGGCAACGAGCGCAAGGGCGATCAGTACCTCGGCGAGCCAGTCCGGGCCCCAACTGCCGACGGCCTCCTCGCGCGCCAAGACCGAGATCGTCGCGGCGGTCAGCGTTCCCACCGCTACGAGCAGTGCCGGCCATACCGAGAGCATGTGCGCGACCGATCGCGTCGACGAAGCGGTAGGCGTTGATGTGAGGAGTTCGACCGTGCCCTCCCGGCGAGCCCGGAGCGTCGCTCGATTGACCGCAACCAACGCCAATCCGGCGATCGGATAGCCGAGGACCCCGAAGTGCTGGAACAACCGGCCGACAATGGCGTCGTTCTCGTACCCGTCGGTGAGGTTGACCACGACGACCGCGAGCAGGGAGATGACGATCGCCAGAACAAATGACACGCTGGTCGCAATCTGTCCTGCCTCCACGCGCGCCAGGGCGGCGGTGACCGCACCGATCGATCCGCGGGGCACCATCTCCGCGGTGGCACCTCGCTTTTCTCCGGACCAGGTGTCCGTGCGCACGACGTCCTTCGCGCGACGGAGTTGCAGCAGCCACCACACGCCGCCGGCGACCGCGAGCAGCAGCAGGATCTCCATCAGGCGACAGCCGTCGCGCCGGCCGGTTGACCCTGAAGCAACAGGTAGCCGTCTTCGACCGTCGGTGGGACAATCGTGGACCCGGGTGGCGGTTCGCCGATATGGCGGACGAGTCCGTCGCCGGTGACCCACGCAAGCTCCGCATGAACGTCACGTTCGGTCGCGGTCCAGACCCGATCCCGAGCCAAGTTCGCGAGGTCATGAGGTGTGCCGTCGAACTGGACGCAGCCGTGGTTGATGGCGATCACGCGCTGGCACAGGGCCGCAACGTCATCGGTCTGGTGCGTCGAGAGCAACGTGGTGCGATCGCGGCGCGCGGTCAGGAGTTCGCGAAACCGCAAGCGCTGCTCGGGGTCGAGGCCTGCGGTCGGCTCGTCGAGCACGAGCAGGTCCGGGTCTCCGAGCAGCGCTTGCGCGATGCCGACGCGTCGGCGCATGCCACCCGAGAGAGCACGGATCGGCTTCTGCATGACATCGGGAAGGCCGACGGCAGTGAGGACCCGCCGAACCTCGTCGTGACGGGCCCGCCGATCGGTCATCTCCTTGAGGATCGCCACGTAGTCCACGAACGCGAACGCAGTGAAGCCTTTGTAATAGCCGGGTTCCTGCGGTAGGTAGCCGAGGCGCCGACGGATCTCGAGTCGGCCGGCACGCGTTGCCGGATCGGATCCGAGGACACGTAGTTCGCCACGGTCGG
>JANLTQ010000043.1:0-1812 GCA_031363005.1 Acidimicrobiia bacterium
CGCAGCGGCGAGACCCTCGGTCATCTTCGAGTGCACGAACCCGGGGCGCACGATCATCAGGCGAACACCGGTGCCCACCAAGCTGTCGCCGAGGCCCTGGCAGTACGCGTCGAGCCCGGCCTTGCTTGCGCCGTACACGAAGTTCGACCGGCGGGCCCGTTCACCGGCGACGGACGACAGGACGACAATGGTCCCGTGACCTTGCCGCTTCAAGGCCTCGACGAGCGGAACCAGGACCGAGACCGCGCCGATGAAGTTGGAATCGAGGATCCGGACCGCTTCGGCGCCGTCGTATTCGGCCGCCTCCTGATCGCCGAGCACACCGAACGCAACCAGCGCGAGGTCGATGTCTCGTTCCCGGTCGAAGGTCGCACGCACGAACTCTGCGTGTGACGCGTGGTCCAGCGCATCGAAGCTCACTCGTTCGACGGTGCTCGCCCCGGCCTTTGCCAGTTCCTTGGCTGCACCGGAGAACGCCTCGGGATCACGACCGGCCAAAACCACGGTCCGGCAGCGGCGAGCCACCATCGCGTGCGCGGTCGCGAGCGCGATGTCGGAGCCGCCGCCGAGGATCAGGATTGACTGGACGGAACCGAGGGCGTCGTTCATTGGGGCAGAGTCTTTCAGAGGCCGAGTCGGCGCGCGAGGTCCGAGTTGAGGACGTGATCGGGGTCGAGCGTGTCGCGAACCGCGCGCCACTCGGGGAGCCGGGGGTACATCGTGTCGAGATTCTCGGGGCGGGTGCGGGCATCCTTGGCGAGGTAGACGCGTCCTCCGGCCTGGATCACCATCTCGTCGAAGCGATCGAGAGTACGTGCGAGCGAGGACCGGCTGACCGGGATGTCGACGGCGAGGGTCCAGCCCGGAATGGGAAAGGAGAGCATGCCCGGGTTCTCGGGGCCGAAGCGCTTGAGGACGGCGAGGAACGACGGCAGGTTCTCGTTGCTCAGCGCCTCGATGATCTGGCGGACCGTGTTCTCGGCGCCGAACGGGACAACGAACTGGTACTGCACGAAGCCGCGGCGGCCGTAGACCCGATTCCATTCGTCGACCAGGTCGAGCGGATGGAAGAACAGGCCGATGTCCTGGATGGATCCGCGATGGCTGACGCGCGTCTTGCGGTACCAGAACTCGTTGAACGCCTTGACCGTCCAGCTGTTGATGAGGCCCGAGGGCATGAGCGGCGGCGCAATGGCCAGTTGGCGCGGACCGAACGTGTGCGCGCGGGCCTGCTTGGCCTTCGGGATTTCGTCGAAGAATGCGTGGTTGCCTCGTCCGAGCACACCACGTCCGAGGTGGCGGCCGCGCGCACCGCAGTCGATCCATGCCACCGAATACCGGTACTCCGCGTCGGTTGACTCCATGGCGGCGAACATGGCGTCGAGGTCCGCACACCGTTCTTCGTCGACCCGGATGAAGCGGGTCTCGGTGGGTATGAGCTCGAAGGTGGCGTCGAGGATCACGCCGGTGAGGCCCATCCCGCCGGTGGTGGCCCAGAACACGTCGGGCTCGGTGTCCCGGTGGATGTTCCGGATCTCACCGGTACCGGTCAGGAGCCGGAACGACTGCACCTTGTTGCCGAAGGTCCCGTCGACGTGATGGCCCTTGCCGTGGATGTCACTGGCGATCGCACCGCCGACGGTCACGTAGCGCGTGCCGGGCGTGATGAGGAACCAGCCGCGCGGGATCAGCCAGCGCATCAGCTCGTCGAGGCTGGTGCCACCGCGCGCGGTGACGACGCCGCGCTCGAGAACGGCGACGACGATCCCCGACAGTGCCGTCGCGTCGAGGACGAGACCGCCGGCGTTCTGG
>JANLTQ010000054.1:0-1985 GCA_031363005.1 Acidimicrobiia bacterium
GCGTGGATGCCGCGCAGCCGCGTCTGCGCAGCTCGGGCGAACTGAGCCGGTGAAAGTTCGCGCGCCGGCGTGTTCACCATGTCGCGCGCCCACATCACTGCGGCCGCAGTTGACTCCGCGCGTTCCACACCACGTTTCGCAGCCGCACCGCCTCCACCCAGGATCACAACATGCTCGAGTGAACGTTTCGAGGTGATCGTCGATCGGTACTCAAGGAATTCGTATCCTCCGAGGAGCACACCTTCGACGATCGCTTGCGTCACCGCAGCTCGATCGAGCGAACTCGGTGCCGCATCCGCAATCGTCGTGGCCACGCGACGCGAGCCGGCCGCCTTCTGCGAGATGATCGCGGCGGTCACTCGAAGATCATCCAGGTCGAGGTCGTCAGCCTTCCCCATCCCAACCAGGAGCGCGGTCTTCGCCGAAGCATCGATCGGGACAAAGATCGTCTGGCCCCGAGACCCGTCGAACCCGGCACGCTCCATGAACGCGACGAGCGTCCCACCGAGCGAGGTATCCACCGCCTGGGCCCCAGGAGACAAGGTGCGATCCGCGAAGACGGGCACGGCGAGGACGTCCGCACGCGTTCGCTCCGGTGCACTCGTGGCAATCGTGAACGAGATGGACACGTATCCTCCTGGGATATCAGCGATCGACGCGAGCGGCTCGGAACTGGCCTTCTTGCCAGCGACCGAGAGTCCAGCACAAGTCTGCGAGTCGGTTGAGGTATGGCACGACCTGGCTCTCGGGTTCGAGCCACCCCGAACCGGTTGCCGTCACGCACTCTCGCTCGGCGCGTCGCGTGGTGGTGCGGGCCACGTCGAGTGCAGCCGACACCCGATTCTCCCCCGGGAGGACGAACTCGGTCGGCGCTTCGAAGCGCGTGGTGATGTCGTCGATGATCGGTTCGAGCGCGGTCACCATCTCGGCGCTCACCCTGGTCGTTCCGGCAACGAGCTTGTGTCGGTTCTCCGGAGCCGTTGCGAGTTCGGCTCCGACGACGAAGAGATCTCGCTGCAAACGGATGAGGATCACCGCGAGCTCCGAGTCCGGTTCCGACTCGGCGCGCGCCAATCCCAACGCAGAAACGGCTTCGTCCGTGGTGCCGTAGGCGGCGGGACCGGCGCCGTCCTTCGCTACCCGGCCGCCGTAGAACAGCCCCGTCGTTCCATCGTCACCGGACCGCGTGTAGACCTTCATACGCAGCGCGCTGTCGACATGAAGAGCGATCATACGCGGACCGGTCCCGAGTCCCCGCGTCGGCTCAACGCCCGGTGAAGAGGCTCCAGGGAAGATGCGAGTCCGGTGCGTTCAGCAACACCGCGACACGGGAGATCTCGTCCAGCTGTTTCTCGAGCTGACCGGAAGTACTCGGTGAACTCGTCGAGACGAACCACGGCAGGATGGCGCCCGGAGAAGTCCGATCGCCTGCGATGACCTGGAGATCGGAAACCGAGTTCAGCGCGCGGGTGCGAAACCCATGTCCGCCGGGACGCGATCCGGTCACCCACACCACTCGACCCGGCCGGCCCGGCAGCCTCGGGAGCTTGCGACCCGAGACGATGAAGCGGAGGTCTCGGTGCACCCCGCTCCACGCGAGGTAACTGACGATTGCCGGCGGCCACCGGTAGTCGACCGGACCGACCACGATGAGGTCGGGACCCGGAGTGCCACTGATCACGGCCGCGAGCGCCCGGTAGTTGGTCTTCTCCGTCGTGAAATACACGACCACGGCGATCAGCGACACGATCAACATGGCAGAGATCAATGCCGGCTGGATGTGGCGGCCCACGACCTGCTTCGGCCACCGCGTGCGAACCCGATCCGACACCGCGAAGATCCCGATCGCGGCAAGGCCGATCATCGGCGGGAGCAAGAACTCGATGCGGCGCATCGCGAAATACGTGTTGAGCACATGCGCTAACGGAACGAGCGCAACCAAAAAGCCCACGGTGTAGAGCGACATCGCCAGCGCGACGCGCCGG
>JANLTQ010000294.1:0-2526 GCA_031363005.1 Acidimicrobiia bacterium
GAAGCTCGAGGAGGCGCTGCAAATCATCCTGCCGATGCTGCGCGATGAGCGGCCGACCCTCGAAGGCAAGCACTACCAAGTCCGGGACGCGATCAATCAGCCGGCTCCCCTCTCGCGCATCCCGGTGATGATCGGCGGCAGCGGCGAGAAGAAGACCCTGCGCTTGGTCGCGCAGTACGCCGACGAGTCGAACCTCACGTCGTCGGTCGAAGAGCTCCCGCGCAAGCTCGAAGCGCTCGCCGGACACTGCGAAGCCGTCGGGCGGGACCGAAGCGAGATCAAGGTCACCCAGGCCTTCAACGTGGTGCTCGCCCCCACCCACGAGCAGGCCTTCAACGAGTTCGCCGACGCGCTCGCGACGCGCAACATCGATCTTCGCAACGGCGACCCTGAGTTCCGCACCATGATCGAGGGAATGGTCGTCCTCGGCGATCCCGACGAAGTCGGCGAGCGGCTGAGCACAGTCATCGGTGCCGGCCTCGACGGCATCACCGTCTCCGCGCCCGCCAACGGCTGGATCCCCGGACGAGTGGAACTGCTCGGCGAGGTAGCGGCCAAAGCCCTCGGCGACTGACCCCGTTTTTGGCGTCCTGAAGTGCTCTGTGAGAGCACTTCAGGACGCCGAAACGGTCGGTGCGCGTCAGGGGCGCGCGTGCGCGATGAAGCGCTGATCGTCCGCATCGACGGCGACGTCAACGAACCCGGCGGCGCGTAGGCGCGTCAGCAATGTCGACGGATCGATCGGGTTATACGTGTCGTCGGCGTGAAAGTCGCAGAGCGCCTCACTCCCGACGCTGTCAGAGAGCACGACGACCCCGCCCGGGGCGACGACGCGTGCCAGCTCCGCGAAGATCTGGTCCTGGAGTTCCGCGGTAGGGACGTGATGCAACATCGTGAAGCTCACCGCAGCCGAAAAGCGATCTGACGGAAGCGGAAGTTCAGCCGCACTCGCCGTGATCACCTCGACGTTCGTCCCGCGCATCCGCGCGCGGAGCGCAGCGGCGAGATCAGCGTCGAGCTCTACCGCCGTCAACGTGTGCGCCACGCCGCGGATCACGTCCGTGGTCAGTCCGGGCCCGGGACCGATCTCGAGCACGTCGTCGCCCAAGTCGACGCCAGCCAGCGAAGCCGGAAGTACCACCGTGCGCAGGAACTCGCCCCACTCCGTACTTGCGCAGACCACCCGATGCGCCTCGTTCACGACGGGACCGCCTGGGTCAGCGACAGAACATTCCCGTCAGGATCGGCGAACTGCAGGCCGAGGGTGTCGACGTAGCAGTGACGGGCGCGTGCCAGGTCGGTGGTCCCGACGAACGCGATGAGCGCAGCGGTCTCGAGGTTGAGTGAGCGGTGGTCCATCGATGCAACATACGGAAGTCGGTCGACGCCGTCGAGCGCGTACCGTGACAACCGATGTCGTCAATCCGACAACTTCCGCACACCGTCCCCGCCGCCGGTTCGGCGATCGTCTGCACCTGGTTTCCGCTCGCCGACGGCGCCGGGTTCTCCGAGCACGCGCACGAGCACCATCAACTCGCGTGGACGACGAGCGGTGCGGTGACGATCTCCACCCGTGCGAACACGTGGGTACTTCCGCCGTCGCGAGGTCTTCTGATCCCCGCCGGGACCGCACACTCGACCTACGCCGCTCGTAACGCCGACCTGTGTGGCATCTACATCGACCCGGACGAGTTTCCCCACCCGTGGGCCGAACCCACGGTGATCCAGGTCGGAGATCTCCTCGCGGCACTACTCAGGCACCTGACCGAGGACGCGCTGAGCCAACCCGAGCGCCACCGCGTCGAGCAGGTCGTGTTCGACCAACTCGCACCGGCGCCAGTGACCACGTTGCATCTCTCGATGCCGACGGACGAACGCGCGCTCCGCGTGGCGCAGGCACTTCAGGCCGACGTCACCGATCACCGCACCTTGGCCGAATGGGGTCAGGAAGTCGGCGCAAGCCATCGCACCTTGGGTCGAGCGTTCGTGAAGGACACGGGCATGACCTTCAGCCAGTGGCGGACCGAGGCGCGAGTCAGTTCCGCGCTCCCCCTGCTCGCGAGCGGTTCGAGCGTCGAAGCCACCGCGCGTGCCGTCGGCTACGCGACTCCGAGCGCGTTCGTCGCGGCGTTCCGGCGCGCTACCGGCTCCGCACCGGGCCGATACTTCAACCCCTGAAGGCGCCGCACGCAGAGAGAGCATCGATGAGCGCGCGGTTGCGGGAGCTCTGCCAACGCGGGATGACATGGTTCATCACGTACCCGAAGGCGATGCCGGACTCGGGATCCGCGAATCCGAGCGCGCCGCCGGTGCCGAAGTGGCCGAAGCTCTGCGCGTTCGGGCCGAACGGTCGACGCGGTGTCGTCGGCTTGAATCCGAGACCGAAGGTGACCTCTTCACCAAGAGTCGGACAGAAGCCCTCGGAGTGCGGACGCGTTGCCTCGGCGAGGAGGCCGGAGGAGAGCAGGCGACCGGGTTCGAGGAGCGCAGCGTAGATCCGCGCGACCCCGGCCGCGGTGCCGTGCC
>JANLTQ010000296.1:0-9719 GCA_031363005.1 Acidimicrobiia bacterium
GACGAAGCAACCGATCGCAACGACCGGCCCTCGATCACGACAGCGTCAACGGCATACCGAGCACGATCCATGGCCACCACCTGAGCAGGTGTCCACGATGTCCTGGGACATGGTGTCCACTATCTCCTGGAACGGGACACCTCCGCTCGCACACGACCTTTCTGCTTCTCCGGCTTCAGCCGGAGATCGGCTGCCACCTCGGCCTCTGAGTTCATACGACGCCTCCGAAGCTGCTCGCCTTTCGCTCGGGGTTTGTGTCCTGGGGTCTGGCGGTTGCGCGTGTCGCTGCGGGCTCGGGGAAGGTCGTCCGCCGCTGTGGTTCAGGGGCCACAGGAGGGAGGACTTCGTGCTCTGGTCATGCCCGGGGGTGCTGGGGATACTGGCTGAAGCCGCTACTGAGGAGAGAGCATGCGCGCCGTCGTCGTCTATGAGTCCATGTACGGGAACACTCACCGAGTGGCCGAAGCCGTTGGCGAGGGACTTCGCGGGGCCTGCAAAACCGATGTCGTCTCCGTCCACGACGCGCCGCTCAGCCTCCTGGCCGAGGCCGATCTCGTCGTCGTGGGTGGTCCCACCCATGCCCATGGGATGAGTCACGACAGCACCCGCACCGCCGCGGCCGAGGCGATCGCCAAACCGGACAACGTCCTGACCCTCGACCCGGATGCCGCCGGCGACGGAATCCGAGAGTGGATTGCGGCGCTCGGAACCGTGCATGGTCGAGCCGCGGCCTTCGATACTCGAGTCGACATGTCCGCGCTCCTCTCCGGACGAGCCTCCAAGGGCATCGCGAAACAGCTGGCTCATCACGGCTTCGACCTCATCGCCGATCCCGAGAGCTTCCTCGTCACGAAGGAGACGCACCTCGAGCCGGACGAGATCGCACACGCGCGAGCGTGGGGCGAACGGTTGGCCGGACTCGCGAACGCCGGCTGAGCACTCCGACGAGACCCTGCGTCTTGCGACGAATCGGGCCTGAGGTGGTTACTTCTTGCGCTTCTTGCCTTTGCCGGAGCCGCCGCGGTACTTGCGGGTGAAGCGCTTCTTCGGCTTTTGGTCGGCGAACTCGGCGAGGATGTCCGGCGCAGCTGCGTTCACGATGTCTTCGGCGGCATCGAGGAGCGCCGCAACATCTTCGCCTTCAGGCTCCGGCGCCTGGGGCACCGCGGCCGCCGCGCCCAGACTCCCGTACTGCCACCCGGCGTCGAAGATCCGACGCCGAAAACTCGGACAGTTCTCCGGGCACTTCCACGGCGCTTCCGGCGCAAGATCGAGCTGGCACTTCCGCACGGTCTCACCCGACGGGTAGGTACGCGACTCGTAGTGATGACAATCGGAACGCATGGGCACCGAGACATCCTGACAGATGTCCCGACCGGAGCCGGCGCGCATCGGTTGGTCTCAGCCAAGCCAGCCCGGCGCGCGTTCCAACAAGAATCGACTGACCCCGAGACACCGGTCGAGGGTCTCGCACGGGACTTCCTCGCCGTCGCGGATGCGGAGCAACGACACCCGCTGATGACCGACGACCCGCAAACTCGTCTCGGGCGCGTCCGTGACCGACGGGTACGAGTCGATCGCCGACACCTCGAGCGGGAGATCCGGACCACCGACCGCGGCAAGATCGGTCGCCAGTACGAGCAGGTCCGGCGCGTGCGGAAGTGGCGGCACAGCCCAAGTAAACGAGAGCGGGAGGTGGAACTCGTCCGGCGGATCGGTGACGCCATCGCCTTCGATCACCGCATCCTCGAATCCGAGCAGCACGCGCGGATCGATTTCCAGCGAGAGGTACAGGTCCACCGGGCCGTCGCAACCCTCTTCCGGGTGCAGATCGACTTCCCAGTTCTGACGCAGCGAGTAGCTCTCGACGAAGTGGCGCTCGTCATGCACGTGGAACCCGTGCTCGACCGCGTGATCCTTGAGGTCGGCGACGAAACCAGCCAGGTCGATGACCGCCATCGCTACGCCACAGCCGATCGCACTGCGGCGACCGCGTCGGCGAAGGGCAGCTTGGCCGCGTCGATCATCTCGTCCATGCCGAAGCAGCCGTGGAACAGACCTGGGTAGGTGATGCTCTCGACGTGGTTTCCGGCGTTGCGCATCGCGTCACCGTACGCGACGCCCTGGTCCCGTAGTGGGTCGTACTCCATCGTGAGCACGAACGCGGGCGGCAGCCCGGTGAGATCGGGGTTGCGGAGCGGCGACACTCGTGGGTCGCCCGCTTCGTCGGGACCGTTGAGGTAGCGGTCGAAGAACCAGCGCATCATGTCCCTCGTCAGGTAGTACCCCTCGGCATTCTGTTCCATCGACGACGACGTGAACTCGTAGTCGGTGACCGGATACACCAAGAGTTGGAAACGCAGTCCCGGTCCCGATGTCCGCGCCATCTGCGCGACGATCGCAGCCAAGTTGCCGCCGGCACTGTCGCCGGCGACCACCACGCGTTCGGGATCGCCGCCGATCGCCGCAGCCTCTGCGTGCGCCCATTGGAGCGCGGCGAACGAGTCATCGACCGCCGCGGGGAACCGGTCCTCCGGCCCCATGCGGTAGTCGACGGAGACGACCACGGCATCGATGTCGTCGGCGAGTTTCCGCGCGACGTGATCGTGGGTCTCGAGGGAACCGAGCACCCAGCCGCCACCGTGGAAGAACACCACGATCGGCTTCGGTTCGTCGCCGGCGGGCCGGTAGATCCGCACCGGCAACGGCCCCACCGGACCGGGAATCTGACGATCCTCCACGCTCGCAAGTTCCACGGTGCTCGGAATGACGACCGCATTCATCAGGGCGCGGATGGCGTTCGGGTCGGTGTCGTCGTTGAACACATCCAGGCCGACCGCGGCAATACCGTCGATCACGATCTGGGCTTGGGGGTCGAGCGGCACGAGTTCTCTCCTCAGCGTTTGGGCCGCGCAGCCTCGCGCAACTGCTCGGCGAGCGCGCGCAATGCCCGACCACGGTGGGACAACTGCTGCTTCTCGGCGCGGGTCATCTCCGCGAACGTCCGTCCCTTGCCGCCGGCCGGTCGGAAGATCGGGTCGTACCCAAACCCGTGGTCACCGTGCGGTTCGTCGGTGATCACGCCTTCGACCACTCCGGCCGCCACCACTTCCCGGCCGTCGGGCCAGGCCAGCACCAGCACGGTGCGGAACCGTGCCGTGCGCGAGGCGCGGCGGGCCGTCGTCATCTCGGCCAGGACCCGCTCCACGTTCTCGGAGTAGGTGGCATCGGGCCCGGCGAAGCGGGCGCTGTAGACGCCAGGGTCACCACCGAGCGCATCGATCTCGAGCCCGGTGTCATCGGCGAGTGCCGGGAGGCCCGTCGCCGCGCACAGCGCCTCGGCCTTCAGTCGCGCGTTGGCCACCAACGTGGTTCCGGTTTCATCGACGTCCGGGACGTCGGTCGGGCGCGGCATCAACTCGATGTCGACCTCAGCGAGCGCGGCGCTGATCTCGGCGGCCTTGTCCGGATTCGCAGTCGCGAGCACCACCGGCCCCACTCCGCTCATCTTTTGTCCTCTTGGCCCTGCGGGCCGGGCCGGACGGGCCCCGCTTCGTTGGTCCAACGGCTACCAGCGCGTGCCCGATCCACTCCGCTCATCGTGGCGGTGGGGGGACGCTGAGGAGTTCGCGCTGGAGGGCAATGATGTCGGTGATCCCCAACTCGGCCAGTTCGAGCATCGAATCCAACTCGCCGCGACTGAACGCCGCGCCTTCGGCAGTGCCCTGGACCTCGAGGAACTTCCCGGCGCCGTTCATCACCACGTTCATGTCCACTTCGGCCGACGAGTCCTCGATGTAGTCAAGGTCGAGGCTCGGCAATGCTTGGACGATGCCGACGGAGATCGCCCCGCAGTGGTCCTGAATCGGGTGCGCCTTCAACTTCCCGGTGGCCACGAGACGCGAGCACGCGTCGTGCAACGCGAGGAAGCCGCCGCAGATGGACGCGGTACGCGTCCCGCCGTCGGCTTGGAGCGCGTCGCAGTCGACCGTGATCTGCACCTCGGCGAGCATCGCCAGATCGGTCACGGCGCGCAGCGACCGGCCGATCAGACGCTGGATCTCCTGGGTCCGGCCGCTCTGCTTGCCCTTCGCCGCTTCGCGGTTCACGCGCTCGGGCGTTGCGCCCGGCAGCATCGAGTACTCGGCGGTGACCCAGCCCTTGCCGCTCCCCCGCAGCCACGGCGGTACCCGTTCTTCGACCGAGGCAGTGCAGAGCACTCGGGTCCGGCCCATCTCGACGAGCACCGAGCCCGCTGCGAGTTCGGTGAAGTCACGGGTGAACGTGAGCGGACGGAGTTGATCGGGCTCGCGCCCGTCGTGACGGATTCCCATGATGCCTTTCGCCGCACGCCGATGCGCGCGTCAGATGGTGATGGAGAGGTCGACCGCGGCCAAGGTCGCTGCTGCGCCGAACGCCTCGGATCCTTCCTCAACCACCACGGCCGGGTCGACCCGGGGCCACAGATGGGTGAGCACCAAACGCTGCGCCCCCGCCGCTCGCGCCGCAGCACCGGCCTGTCGGCCCGAGAGATGGATCGGTGATCGGCGGTCCGAATGCATGTAGGACGCCTCCGACAACACGACATTCGCCTCGGGCGCGAACGCATTGACGGACCAGTCAGGGCCGGTGTCGGAGGTATAGACCAACCGACGGCCGTTCGGGTCGGTCAAATCCACGGCGAAGGTCGGCGGCGGGTGGTCCGTCCGCGAGAAGGCGAGATCGATGCCGTCGACCGATGCCGTCGTCCCGTCCTCGATCGGATGCCAGTCGAACGTGTCGCCCCAGTGCACCAAGGCCCCGAGACGTTCATCCGCGCCGGCGGGAGCGAAGACGGGCACGCCGGTCCGCTCGATCCCGTACCGCAGGACGACGTGCAGGCCGTAGAGGTCCACACAGTGGTCCGGGTGTTCGTGGGTCACGATGACCGCAGTGAGATCTGCCGGGTCCACATAGCGTTGCAAGTTGACGAAACTGCCGTTCCCGCAATCCATCCAAATCGTGGTGTCACCGTCGCGAACCAGGTACCCGCTGCACGCGCCCGCGTCGGGCGAGCCGTAGGAACCCGAACACCCGAGGACGGTCAGCTCCATTGCCAGCCCTCGACGTTGCGGACCTCGGGACCGAGGAAGCGGCTTCCGAGTTCGGCGAACTTCAGTGGGTCTCCCGAGGTCACGAAGTGGTGCGATGCGATCGGACCGGCCGGGTCGGCGTCGACGCCCACGAGCCGCAACGCCTCGAACGCCGTCTCGTCCGCGCTGGACACCAGCACGACGTCCGGCCCCATGACATCGCCGAGGGTCCGAGCCAGCAGCGGGTAGTGCGTGCACCCCAGGATCAGAGTGTCGATGCCGGCGCGCCGTACCGGTTCGAGCAAGCGTTCCGCGAGGACGTGGACCTGATCGGAATCGACGTCACCGGATTCGACGAACTCGACGAACCCCGGACAGGCCGCACACGTGAGCTCGACACCTTCGAGGCGCGCCACTCGCTGGTACGCACCGCTCGCGATCGTGCCGACGGTGCCAATCACGCCGACCCGGCCCGTCTCGGTCACGGCCGCGGCGGCACGCACGCCCGGCTCGACTACCCCGATCACCGGGACTTCGTACCGGGTCGAGAGCGCGTCGAGCGCGACCGACGTTGCGCTGTTGCAGCCGATCACCAACATCTTCACGCCTCGGTCGACGAGGACGTCGGAAATCTCGAGCGAATACTTGAGAACCTCGTCAGCGGGCTTCGAGCCGTAGGGGAAGCGCCCGGTATCACCGAAGTAGATCGTCGGGGACGTCGGTAACAGGTCGATCAGCGCCCGCAGAACCGTGAGGCCACCGAGGCCGGAATCGAACACTCCGATCGGTCGCGCGTCGGGACGAGCTGAGTGAGCGTCCACCGGCATCAGGTCACGCTACCGGTCGCTCGCCGCACGCCGGAGACGATCCATGACCGCAACTCCAACACCATCGAGCGGAGGAACGGCAGCCAGGATCAGATCCACACCCCATTCATCGGCCTTCCGGAGCGCCGAGTACAGCTCGTGCGCGTACTCCGCCGTGGTCCGCACCGTGGCCAACGTCACAACCGAATCGTCGTGTCCGAGTTCGAAACTGCCCCGCTCGGCCTCGGGTCGGTCATTGCGCCATTCGATGAGGCCGATCCGTTCGCCCCCACCTCGGAGGACCGCGAGACGTGCCTCCAGCTCCGACGGATCCACGAGTTCGACGCGGGCCAACGGCGCGTAGTGCGACGCCAGCGTTCCCGGCGCGCGCGTCGAGCCGCCGATCTGCGGCGGCGCACCCAGGAGTTCCCCGATCATCTCGGCGGTGATCGCGCCGGGGCGGAGAACCCCAGGATGTGATCCGGTGCAATCCACGATCGTCGACTCGACCCCGACGGCACACGGACCACCGTCGAGCACCATCGCGAGTTCGTCACCGAACTCGGACCGGACCGCACTCGCGGTCGTGGGACTCACCCGCCCGAACCGGTTCGCCGACGGCGCCGCGATCCCGCCGTCGAAATCGGCCAGGAGTTCGAGCGCGACGGGATGGGCCGGCACACGCAACCCAACCGTGTCGAGACCACCGGTGGCGACGCGAGACACGCGATCCGCAGCGTGCACGACCAACGTGAGCGACCCGGGCCACCACCGTTCCGCGAGTCGGCGCGCGGCGGGCGACACGTCGACCGCCCATCCTCCGAAGGTCTGATCTCCACGCCCGGCACCCGCGCCGAGGTGCACGATGACCGGATGATCGGCGGGCCGACCTTTGGTCGCGTACAGACGGTGCAACGCTTCGGGATTCGTGGCGTCGGCACCGAGGCCGTACACCGTCTCGGTCGGGAACCCGACGAGCTGCCCCGCCCGCAACGCCGCCGTGGCAGCGCGGACTTCGATCGATGCGCTCACCAGTAGTTGATGCGGCTCGCGCGTTCCTCGACCACATCGAGGTCGTCGGTCCACGCGCCCGACGACAAGTACTTCCAACCACCGTCTGGCAACAGGGTGACGACGGTCCCGGACTCCATCCGCGACGCGACCTTCACGGCTCCGGCCACCGCCGCGCCCGACGAGATCCCCGCGAAGACTCCGCATTCGTCGAGCAAACGGCGCGTCCACTCGATCGATTCACGGTTCCGCACGATGGTCTTGCGGTCGAGGATCTCCGGATCGAAGATCGGCGGGACGAAGCCGTCGTCGAGGCTCCGCAGACCTTGGACGAGTTCCCCGGCCGGGGGCTCGACCGCGACGATCTGCACCTCCGGCTTGTGTTCACGCAGATAGCGACCGACGCCCATCAAGGTGCCGCTGGTGCCCAGACCGGCAACGAACACGTCGAGTTCGGGACAGTCGGCGAAGATCTCGGGGCCTGTCGCTTCGTAGTGCGCCAGCGGGTTCGCCGGGTTCCCGTACTGATACAGAAACGCGTACTCGGGCTGCGCCGCGGCAATCTCTTGCGCACGCCGGATGGCGCCGTTGCTGCCTTCCCCGCCGGGACTCAACGTGACCTCGGCACCGAAGATCTCGAGCAACTGGCGCCGTTCGACGCTCACGTTGTCGGGCATCACCACCCGGAGGCCGTAGCCGCGCAACTTCGCGACGAGGGCGAGCCCGATCCCGGTGTTCCCGGACGACGGTTCGAGGATCGTCTTTCCCGGGGTCAGCACGCCGTCGCGCTCGGCGAGGTCGATCATTTTCTTGGCGATGCGATCCTTCGCGCTCCCACCCGGGTTCTGGCCTTCCAACTTCGCGTAGATCTTGACGTTCGGGTTGGGACTGAGCGCGTGGATCCCCACGAGCGGCGTGTTGCCGATCAGGTCGAGGATGCTCTCGTGGCGCACGGGTTGTGGTGGTGGTCTGGGTTCAGCCGCCGGCGACAGCCGGGAGGATCGAGATGACATCGCGATCGGTGACCGGGGTCTCGAGCTTGTCCAGGTACCGGATGTCGTCGTCGTTCACGTAGACGTTGACGAACTTGTGCAACGCGCCGTTCTCGTCGATCAGCTGGTCGGCCAGACCCGGGTGTGCCGCCGTCACGGAAGCGAACAGCTCCCCCACCGTCGAGCCTTCTGCGGTCACGGACGCAGCGCCGTCGGCATGCACGCGCAACAAAGTGGGAAGTCGAACTTCAGCCATCATGGGAGCCTATAACTCCGACTGAACCGGTCGACATTCCCGCGTGTCGATGTCCGCAGTGGTTGATGACGAGCGTCACACCTCGAGACGCGACGGGACCACCGACGAGCGATCAGCCTGTTGGCGTGGCGGAGTTCGCCACCATCTGCGGCGTGACGCGGAGGATCTGGTCGGTCCCTCCCCCGTTCCCGGTGGTCACGTAGAGCGCCGAATCGGGTCCGATGACCGGTGTGCGCAATCGGCCTCGGTCCGTGACCGCGATGGAAACCGCGGTGGTACCCGTACCGTCAGCGGTCAACCGGATCATGCGTAGCTGGGTGCCCTTGAGCGCCGCAAGCACCAGTCCGCCGTCCCACGCCTTCCATGCCCGGCCGTCGACGAACGTTCCGCCAGCGGTCGCAATGGTCGGACAACCCGAGGACCACGTCGCCCGGATCGCATCAGGGAAGCGAGCCAGATCGGTCATCGGCGCGCTCTCGTCGTATTGGGGAGCACCGGGGCTGCGCGGGACTGGGTCCCAGCCGTAGTTGCCGACCACGAGCCGGTTCACCTCGTCGTCGCAATCGCTTCCCTGTTCGACGCCGAACGCCTGACCGCCTCGGAACGCGAGCCCTTGCACGTTGCGGTGACCCCACGAGTGAATGCGCGGATCGAACGGCGGTCCGGCGTTGCCCGGCGCCCCCGCACCGTTCTGGTCGATCCGCAAGATCTTTCCGCCGAGCGAAGTGGGACTCTGCGGGTTGGTGCCCACCGCGGCATCGCCGGTGCCGACCCAGAGGTAGCCGTCCGGTCCGAACCGGAGCCGGCACCCCGAGTGTCGCCCGAGTTCGCCGACGGGATTCACCGGCATGCCGGTCACGATGTCGGTGCGGTTCGTGACCGATCCGTAGCCCGAGGCCAGGACGAGTCGCGCGACGCGCACGTCGGGTCCGGCCGTGGAGGCGAAGCACACGAACACCCGCCGGCTCGTCGTGAAATCTGGTGCGAGTTCGACGCTCATCATCCCCGCCTCTGACGCAACGAGGAGATCCGTGGGTTTCCAGTGAAGAATGACCTGATCGTTCGCAACGACCGAAAGACCGTTCGGGCGTTCGGTGTACACGAGGGCCTGCGCCGGGTTCGCGTTCGCCGGCGTCCACCGGACGTCCCACGGGATGTCGAGACCAGTGCGAGTCGAACTCACATCGAGCGGTGGAGCCGGTACGCACGCCGCCAGGACCACCACGAGGACACCGAGGATGGCCGGCACCAGGTTTCGACGGTTCCTCACGACGGGTCCTCCTTGTTGTGTACTAGGGCCCTACCCACCGGTCGGTTGATCCATCCACGGTATTCGACTCTTCGGAGCACCCAACCCGCCCAAATCAGTCTCCGTCCAACACGACCTGACACTCGGCGATCTCGCCGTCACGGATCCGGTACGCGCGCAACGTCGGGATGTCGTCGCGCAGCGAGACGATCACGTAGACCCACATCGGGTCGACGGCGCTGCGCACGTCGGTCGGCGACGGGTACGGATCGGTGTGGGTGTGGGAATGCCAGACGCCGATGATCTCGTGCCCCCGCGCCTCGGCATCTCTCG
>JANLTQ010000097.1:0-2718 GCA_031363005.1 Acidimicrobiia bacterium
CCAGTGATGGGCGAGCAGGTCCATGCCCTGCTTCGCCGTCGCGGCGACGGACAACATGCCGATACCGTGTTTGCCCGCGGCGCGCGCGCCGGTGGGTGAGAACGACGCGGCGACGGCGATGTCGAAACACGGGTCCGAGTACGGACGCAGCTGTAAACGCGCACCGTTGATCGTGAACCACTCGCATTCGTACGTGACGGTCTCGCCGCGGAAGAGCCGCATCATCACGTCGAGGGCTTCTTCCATGCGGGGGCGCTGCGTGTCCGGCGGGATGCCGAGCATCTCCGCATCGGACGTGAGCTGACCGGGTCCCACTCCGAGCATGATGCGGCCGCGCGTGAGGTGGTCGAGCAACACCATGCGGTCGGCGAGCATCAACGGGTGGTGGTACGGGAGCGAACTCACACCGGTCCCGAGCTTGATGTGCTTCGTGCGCTCGGCCGCCACCGCGAGAAACACCTCCGGCGAGGCGATGATCTCGTACCCCGCGGAGTGGTGTTCACCCACCCAGGCTTCGTGGAAGCCGAGCCGATCGAGGTGCACGATCAGGTCGAGATCGCGTTCGATCGCAAGGGTCGGGTTCTGACCGACGGGATGAAACGGGGCCATGAAGGTTCCGAAGCGCATCGTGCCATCCGACCCGTTCGATCACGGGTGGGTCAAGTCGGGGTCAGAAGGCGGAGCCGGCCGGGCACTGACCCGCCGTGGGATCCGCAGCCACCGGCAGCGCCACCGGTGGACGTGTCAGTGAGAAGTCCAATTGCTCGGCGAGGTTCTTCGCGGTCTTGTCTCGGAGTGACATCGGTGGGAGGTTCCAACGCCACTCAATCATGCGCAGCACCGAGCAGTGTTCGTACGGGCCGGCCTTCACGATCTTCTTGGGTGACCACGGGGACACCACGATGCACGGCACGCGAAACCCGAGTTGGTGATAGTCGGGATGCGGGCCGGGATTCGGATTGACGTTGTCGTCCTCGACGGTGGGCGGAACGATGTGGTCGTAGAAGCCACCCCATTCGTCGTAGTTGATGACCAACACGGTCTTGTCCCACTGTGGACTCTGCGTGATCGCCTCGTAGACGCGCTTGATGTACGCATCGCCGGCCCGGACGCTGCCGTGCGGGTGCATGTCGTTGGACGTGCCGAGGAACTCGGAGACACTTGTGAAGTCCGGCTCGATGAACGTGATGTTCGGCAACGAACCGCTCGCGGCGGCGGCGAAGAAATCCTCGGAGGAGTGGCTGATGGCGTCGTACTTCTTGGATTCGAACACCGCCGTCATCGGCTCGCCGTAGGAGTAGTACCCGGAGCTGAGCCCGGCGTCGGCGGCGCGGTCCCAGATGGTGGTCGTGATCTTGGAAGCCGGTACCGCCACGCCCGCCGCGGAAATGTCGCCCGTCGCGTCGACGTCCGTTGCCGCCGCGATTTGGTAGAGACGATTCGGCCACGTGCCGGCGTTGAGCGCGGCGAAGTACTTATCGAAGGTGGTGTATTGACGTGCCAGGGTCCCCAGGATCGGGAGGGCATCGGCGCCGTAGTAGCTGATGGGCCAAAGATCCACCGGCGCCTTCTGACCGGACGCCACCTGGGTGAAAAGAAATCCATCGCCCTTCCCGTCGTTGAGCTGCGTCTGACCGTCGGGCCACTGATGGGCGGGGTCTTCGTACTTGCAGCCCTGCCAATCGACGCCGTTGTTCCAAGTGCGATGGAGCTTCCCGGTGAGGTCCGGATAGCGGAGGCCGGCCTGTTTGCCGTCGGCGCCGGGGAGCCAACCGAGCAGATGGTCGAAGGAGCGGTTCTCCATCATCAGGATGACCACATGGTCGAACGGCGCGTCCTTGGGATTCCCCAGTCGCTTGGAGTCCGGTTCTCGGGTCTTGGTCGTCCCCGAGCGCTTCGGGGTGGTGTCGCTCGAGCACGCGGCGAGCGCAGCCGCAGCGGCAGCACTCGCGCTCAACGTGAGGAACGATCGACGGTCCAGTGGACTCATGGACGCGGACGTTACCGGTCGTTCATCTCGCTGTCAGCGACGGTTCATTTTCGTCGCCCGCGCCGCGTCGTCAGGGGAGCTGGGACTCGATCCAGCGATCGAGCTCGGGTCCGCTCTCGAAACTGGTGATGAGCGCGTACCTCGGCTCGGTGCCGTTGTGCACCACCACATGCCAGAGGCGCTGGGTGTCCACCACAAAGCGCGCACCTCGATGCAGTGGAACGCGGATCTCCGTCGCCGGATCGGGCAGGCCGTCGGCGCCACTCTCCATGAGCAACATGTACGAGTCGGGGTTGTCGGTGAGTTCGAACCACGCCCGCACGACCCAGCCGTCGGTGGGCGGGTTGAAACGATTGTTGTCGTCGCGATGGAACGAGCGGATCGCGGTGTCGTAGTTCTGGGGCTCGAGTTTGATGGTCCGGACCCGCCCGAAGTTCGCGCCGACGCTCTCCACGTACGTGGCGATCGTCGGGCACTTCGCAGCGTTGGTGGTGAACAGCGCGTTCTTGTCCGTGCGTTCGTCGCCGTCGTTCCAGAACCCGCGGCAATCGAGCTGACCATCGGCGGTGGCGATCGGCGCGAAGTTGGTGTCGCCGCCGCTCTTCCAATCCATGTACTCAAGGCCGAGATACTCGTCCTCAGGAACGTCGAAGTCGGCGGCGGCGAGCGCAACGAAGCCAGATTCGGCAAGTTGCGGCATGCGGTAATGCGGAGTGTCGATGGGGATC
>JANLTQ010000108.1:0-10030 GCA_031363005.1 Acidimicrobiia bacterium
TCAGGCTGCCGGTCTGGCAAGGCAAGCAGTCCCCATCGATGGACGCCGCAGAGGCCGACTTCATGCGTCCGCTGCTGGGTTCGCCGCCGGTTGGGGCAGCAATCCAAGTGTTCGTCGGGAACGTTGACAACGGCAATATCGTGCAACCGTGCACGGGAGGCTACGGGGTCGTCGGGAGGCCTCAGGACGTTGGCCACCACGTGAGCGATCCGATCGAACAGTGATCGACAAGTTCTGAACGTCTGCTCGAGGACTCTGACCTGCCTCCGGGCCAGACCTCGACGTCGGTCGCGTCATACTGCCGGCCCGACCGCTCGACCCGAGGAGCACACCGTGAGAGACCTGTTCGACAAGGCGAAGAACCTGTTGGAAGAGCACGCGGACAAGGTTGACGGTGCCGTGGACAAGCTGGCCGAGGTCGTCGACGAGAAGACCGGCGGCAAGCACGCGGAGCAGATCGAGAAGGGCGCCGATCAGGCGAAGAGCGCGATCAAGGGCTTCGTCGAGAAGGACAAGAAGTAACGGTCAACTCGGGGTGGGCGCCGCAGTCGGTCGTCCTCTGCCTCGGAGCCGCGCCGCGCCGTCGGCCACGGCGGCGACCAGCGCGCCGATGAGGATCGGGTCGACCAGGAACCGGAACCGGCTGTTCTCGCCGTACTCGGTTGCGATCGACACGATGGTCACGAACGCCACAGTGCACCCGAGGTAGGTCCAGGCCAGATCACCGGTCCGAGCGCGTCGGCGCACGAGCCGGACCGCCCCGAACCCGGCGCGCCCGAGGACGAACGCGGTGGCCAGTACCAACGTGATCGAAAGAGGGATCGCGGGTGACGGGTCACTCGGGATCAAGCGATTGGTCCAGTCCCGATCGTGGATCGCCACCGAGACGGACAGCATCGGAACGTCGTAGACGTCCTTCAATCCCCGCAGCACCGGGTTGTCGCGGAAGGGTTCGAGACCGGGCCCGAGCTCGAACCAGAAGTGTGCCGTGGCCGACGCTCGCCGCCCGGCGAGGTACGCACCCGGCCGCTCGCGGATCGCGGTGAACGCGTTGCGTTGACCATCCCGGTACACGCGCAGGAAGCACACGGCGTCGAAGTTGCTCTGCCCGTTCTGCTTCCGCAGCGCGCGGAGCACCGGCTCGGTGCGGTCTGTGTGACAACGGCCGACGGTCGGGACGTACGCGGAGTAGGGAGAGAACGCCGGCACCCGCGCCGCACCCGACAGCGTGCCTTGGCGGATGAGCTGCTCGATGTCCTGCTTCGGCATCGGCGCGATGACGCCGCGGGCCAAGTTCATCCCGAGCCAGCTACTCAGATTCGGCTCGCCGAACTCCACCTGGTTCTTGACGATCCAGCCGCCCACCACGAAGACGGGAATCGCGACGATCGCCGCGGTGCGAAGGACTCCGATGCGCGGCCGAACGGCGATGACGACGAGCGCAACCATTGCGCCGAGCCACACCGGATGCAGCAGCGCGCGCGTCATGACGATGACGGTCATGACGATGACGAGCGCGGTGAGTGTGCGCGCTCGCCGAGTACGCGCGTAGCGAGCGCACAGCAGACCGGAGACCACGAGCAGCGTGGCCACCGGCAACTCGTAGATGATCGCGTTCTCGTAGCTCAGGAGACCGGGGTCGAACGCCACCGCCACCGCCCCTGCGGTGGCGGCGAACGCGGCGAAACCGAGTTCGATGAGCAGCGCGCGCAACGCCACCACGAGGGTGAGCGCGAGCAGGAAGTACACGATCTGGAAGGTCAGCGCGCTGGACACCGGGCTCCACCGCAACACGGTGCCGACGAATAGATTGAACAACGGCGGCTGGGTGTGCAGCAGCCATACGTTCTGGAACGGGTGGGCGACGAGTTGGTGCAGGTCCAGCAGTTGCCAGGAATCTCGGAGCGCGGTGGTGGAGAAGCCACCGCCCGTGACCCAGTACGCGATCCGGACCGCGAGGAACGCGGCGACGACGGCGATGACGCCGGGCGAGGGTGGTCGAAGCCCGGAGTCGGTCCGAGCGTCGCGTGGGCGCGACGAGCTCACGGGAGCAGTTTCGGACCGAGCCAGTTCGCGACGTCGGCGGTGCCCTGCACGCTCAGGTGCGCACCATCCGGGCGGTAGTCATGATCGAGTTCACCGCCGGGCCGGCTCTGGCTGTAGCCCGCAAAGTCGACCATCGATGCGTTCGGGATCGGCTTCAGCGCTGCGGCGACGAGCGCGTTCAGTTGATCGATGCGCTGCGGATCGTTCTCGACGAAGGGCGGCGTCCCCGTTCCGCCGGCGTTGTACGGGATGTTCACGTGCGGGAACGTCGCCCATTGCAGCCGCGCGCCCGTCGACGTCAAGGTGCGCGCCATGGCCTGGATCTTCGCGGTCAGTCGCGCGTCGAACGTGCGGTCGCCGATGCTGCGGAACTTCCCGTCGGGGAAACGACGGGGAGCGATGTCGGCGAGGCCCACCACCACCAACGCGACGTCGGGCTTGAAGTCCGTGACCGCCGTCTTCATGTTGCGTTGCCAGTCAGCGCAGTCCGGGAACGTCGCACGCACGAGCCCGAGGTAGTTGAGCGTTCCTGGCCCACCGACCCCGCAGCCCAGCGCGGTGTACCGGCCGACCTGCAGGTGGTGCTGCCGCCCCCAGTCTGTGAGCCCGACGGAGACCGACCATCCCATCGAGTCCCCCACCAGTAACGCGCGAGTGTCGCCCGCGACCGTCGGCGTCTTGGCGAGCGCATCCAGTTGGCCGGCGACCGGGCCTGCGTCTGACAGGTCGATGGATTGCGCACCCGAGTCCGGCATCGCGAGCGCGAGTCCGAGCACCGCGACACTGCCGATCGTGACCGCAAAGAAGAAGCTCCGGCCCTTCAGCATTCGACTCGTACGGACCGGGTTCTCGACGAGGATGTACAGCAGCGCGGAGATGCCGATGGTGGCGGCGAGGCGCACCACGAACGTGGGTAGCAGGCTCAGCCCGAGCCGGTTCGGGTTGAGGATGACGAAGATCGGCCAGTGCAGCAGGTACACGCCGTAGCTGATCGATCCGAGCCGACGCCACGGTGCGAGTGACAGGAACTTTGCGATGACGCCCCGCTGAATGCCGGCCACGATGATCGCCGCCGTGAAGAGGCCGTTCAGCAGGGAGGCGCCTCGGAACAGGAACGTGTCGTGGAGATCGACGCGCAACCAGAGCGTGAGCAGGCCGACGAGCCCGACGACCGCGAGCACGTCGATCGTGGTGCGCGCCGTTCGGGAGCGATCCGCGCGGTCGAAGCGCGCCACGGCGTAGGCGAGGAGCACGCCGAACAGGATCTCCGCCGCGCGCGTGTCCGTTCCGTAGTACGTGCGGGTGAGGTCCGACGACAACCACGCGGCGACCGCGAGGCTGGCGACGGTCATGGCGACCAGCGCGCCGAACACGACCGCAGGTTTGCGCAGGACTCGATACAGACCCCAGAACAGGAGCGGGAAGACCACGTAGTACTGCTCTTCGATCGCGAGCGACCAGAAGTGTTGGACGGGGGAACCGGTGGCGAAGATGGCGCCGTAGGCCTGGTCGGTGTGGATCAGCCACCAGTTCTCGCCGTAGGCGAGGCCGGCCACAACGTCGCCGCGCAGGCGCTCGGGCGAGATCGCACCGAATTTGGTGCGGAACACCAAGATGAACCCGAGCGTGAGGATGGCGGCCGGTAGCAGGCGCCGAGCCCGCCGGAGGTAGAAGGCGCCGATGGCGAGCCGGCCCTTCTTCTGCATCTCCTGAAGCATCAGGCCGGTGATGAGAAATCCGGAGAGGGTGAAGAACGTGGAGACGCTGAGGAATCCGCCCTTCAGCCAGCTGTAGCCGCCGTGGTACAGCAACACTGCGAACAGGGCGAATCCGCGCAGACCGTCGAACGCCGGAATGTACTTCCGAGGGTTGTGCGCGGGAGCGGGGGCCGCGACCGAGATCGCAGAATCGGAATCCACCTGCATGAGTCGGTCATCGTCTCATACCCACGGGGCGGTCCCGGGCCGGGTGCGGCACGTGGTCTCTCGGTCTCGGGTTGATCGACAGCCTGGGAGGGGTAGGCGAGACTCGGCGCTGTTCGACGATAAGGGAGATTCGATGAAGTTTCGCGACGACGCTGGGCTGGATACCGGCCAGATCGACGACCAGCGTGGTGCCGGCAGCGGCCTCGGCGGGATGGGCGGGGGTCTCGGCGGACTCGGGGGCGTGCTCGGGGGCGTGTTGGCCGGTGGAGGCGGCGGTCGCGGCCGCGGTCGGGCCGTGGGCGGCGGCGGAATTGTCGGCGTCCTGATCCTGCTCGCAGTGCTGTTCTTCGCCAACCGCGGCGGCGGAACCGGCGGGGGTGCTGCGTTGACCCCTCGGAGCGCCGGCGACAACACCGACCTGTCGCAGTCGTGCCGAACCGGTGCCGACGCCAACCAACGCCAGGACTGTCGGTTGGTGGCGGTCGTCAACTCGGTACAGAAGTACTGGCAGACCCAGGTGCAGGGGTACCAGGACTCCCAGACCGTGTTGTTCAGCGGCCAGACCCAGAGTGGGTGCGGGCCCGCGAGCGCGGACACCGGACCGTTCTTCTGCCCGGCCGACAAACAGGTGTTCATCGACCTCGGCTTTTACGACGAGCTGACCAGCCGGTTCGGTGCCAAGGGCGGCCCATTCGCCGAGGCGTACGTGATTGCGCACGAGTACGGCCACCACGTGCAGGACCTGCTTGGCACGAACGCCAAGGTGGGCAACGATCGTGAGGGACCGAAGTCCGCATCGGTGCGGCTCGAACTCCAAGCGGACTGTTTCGCCGGCGTGTGGGCCGCCCATGCCGTCGACACCGGCTTCGTGGACCAGATCACCGATGCGGACATCAAGGACGGTCTCGACGCCGCTGCTGCGGTGGGCGACGACCGGATCCAACAGTCCGCCACCGGCGCCATCAACAAGGAATCTTGGACTCACGGGTCCGCGACGCAGCGCCAGAAGTGGTTCTCGATCGGTTACCGGACCGGCAAGCCGGCTCGGTGTGACACCTTTGCGCCGGGCGCGCTGTAGCCCTCAAGGGCTCGCGCGAGAACGCGTTCTCGCGCGATGACGTACAGTCCCCTCGCCGAAACTCGACCAGGGGATTTCCATGTACATCGGTCTGACTCCCGAACTCACCGAGCTGCGTGACGAGCTGCGCGACTACTACGCGAAGCTCCTCACCCCGGAGGTGGAAGACGAGCTCTCCCACAGCGAGGGCGTCGGTCCGGTTGCCCGGCGGATCTGGAAAAAGATGGCGGCCGACGGTTGGGCCGGCATCGGCTGGCCGAAGGAATACGGCGGCCAAGGCCGCTCGGCGATCGAGCAGTTCATCTTCTTCGACGAGTCGATGCGGGCCGGCGCACCGGTGCCGATGCTCACGATCAACTCCGTCGCGCCAACGATCATGAAGTACGGCACCCAGGAGCAGAAGGACTTCTTCCTCCCCAAGATCCTCGAGGGCGAGATCCACTTCGCGATCGGGTACACCGAGCCGGACTCGGGCACCGACCTCGCGTCGCTACGCACGCGAGCAGATCGCGACGGTGACGAGTACGTCATCAACGGCCAGAAGATCTTCACCAGTCTCGCCACGGACGCCGACTACATCTGGCTCGCGGTGCGTACGGACCAGAACGTGAAGAAGCACAAAGGCATCTCGATGATCATCGTCCCGACGGACGCGCCCGGCTTCAAGTGCGAACCCATCTCGAACATGGGCGGGTTCAACACCAACGCGACGTTCTATGAAGACATCCGCGTGCCGGTCACCAATCGCGTCGGCGAAGAGAACCAAGGTTGGAACCTCATCACCAACCAGCTCAACCACGAGCGCGTCACGTTGTGTGCGAGCGGGACGGTCGAGCGCCAGCTGGAAGATGCCATCGAGTGGGCGAAGATCACGAAGCTCGCCGATGGCCGCCGGGTCATCGATCAGGAGTGGGTACAGCTGAACCTGGCTCGGGTCCACGCTCGGCTGGACTACCTGCGGCTCGCGAACTGGAAGATCGCAGACAGTGCGACGCGCGGTGAGGCCCTCGACCCCGCCGCGGCGTCGGCGATCAAGGTGTTCGGCACCGAGTTCTACCTGGAAGCGTTCCGGCTCCTGATGGAGATCTTCGGGCCCGTCGCAGCGGTCAAGGGCAACTCGCCCGAAGCCGTGTTGCGCGGACGGCTCGAAGCTCGCACCCGGAGCATGCACATCCTCACCTTCGGCGGCGGCACCAACGAGATGCAACGGGACCTCATCGCGATCTTCGGTCTGGGCATGCCCGGATCGCCGCGCTGAGACCGCACCGACGCCGACACGATTCATAGAGTCAGGACCCGACGATGGACTTCACGCTGAACGACGAACAGACCGAGATTCGCGGGCTCGCCCGTCAGATCCTCTCGGATCGGATGAACCTCGGACACCTGCGCGCGCTGGACGACAGCGTCGACTGGTTCGACCGGGACACGTGGGCCGAACTCGCCAAGGCGAACCTGTTGGGCATCGGGCTCCCGGAGTCCATCGGCGGTTTGGGCTACGGCTTCCTCGAACTGTGTTTGCTGCTCGAGGAGCAGGGCCGTGCGGTCGCGCCGATGCCGCTGCTGCACACCTTGGTCACGGTTGCGGAGACCGTGAACCGGTTCGGCTCGGACGAGCAGCGCGCGGCGCTGGCACCGATCGTCGCCGGCGAGTTGGTCGTCACCGCCGCCTTGAGTGAGCTCGGGACTGCCTTCGACGAGCCGATGACCACCGCCACCGCTGCGGGTTCCGAGTGGAAGCTTGACGGCAAGAAGGTCTGCGTCCCGATGGCCCAGGCGTGCGATCGGGTGCTCATCCCGGCGCGGGTCGGCGACGACGTCGGATGTTCTTGGTTGCCATGGACCAACCCGGGGTCACGATCGACCGGCAGGACACCACCAACCACGAACCACAGTTCGTCCTGCACCTGAACGGCGCGACGGTCGAAGACTCGAATCGCATCGGTGCGATCGCCGATGGCCGGGCCATCCTGCGCTTCGCGGTGCAACGCACGACCGTCGGCATCTGCGCCATCGTCACCGGTGCGTGTCAGGAGGCGCTGCGCATCACCGCCGAGTACTCCACCCAGCGCAAGCAGTTCGACCGTGCCATCGCCACGTTCCAAGCCGTCGGGCAGCGGATGGCGGACGCGTACATCGACACCCAGGCGATCGAGCTGACGATGCTCCAAGCCGCCACGAAGCTTGCGGGGGGCGAGGACGCCGGCATGGAGGTGGCGACCGCGAAGTTCTGGGCGTCGGAAGCCGGCAGCCGGGTCGTCCACGCGGCGCTGCACGTTCACGGTGGTATCTGCATCGACCTCGACTACCCGATCCACCGCTACTTCAACTGGGTCAAGCAGTACGAGTTCACGCTCGGCTCCGAGACGACCCAGCTGCGGGACTTGGGTCGGTTGATCGCCGCGTCCTAAGCGCGCGGTTCGTGGTGGAGCGCGTCGGCGCGCAACGTTGCGTCTGCGGTAGAGCTACGCGATGACGGGCGACACCGGGGGTGAGTTCCGGACGGCATGCACCGCCGCCTCGACACGAGCTCGGTCGCCGCACACGATGACGTATTCGGTGTTGCGGAGATGCGACACCGTTCCGACGCGAGCCCCGGCCGGGTTGTAGCCGCCGATCTGGGCACCGACGTAGCGCTTGGAATCGAACGCGAGCGCCTCGACCGCGCCGCGCGGTCGACACATGTCGATCAACGCGTCGAACTCGATCCAGGACTCGTCGTTGTACGACACCACGAGGACGCGCGCGTCGATGCCCTCGATGCACGCGCGGAGCGCATCGGGCATTCGGGGCCGGCGGTTGAACGCGCTGGTCAACTCGCGGTCACTCAGCTCAAGACGTTTTCGGGCGACGCCGTACGGCTCCGGGTCGTCCCACGCGACGAGGGTTTCCCACACGTGGTAGTTCGCCTCGTACCGGTGTTGGTTGTACGGCGGATCCAGGTACGCGAAGTCGAAGGCGCCGAGCGTCGGCACGAGTTCGACGGCATCGCCGCGGATCGCGAGGCCGGGGCCGTCGAGCAGATCAGGGATTCGCAGCGTGAGCCGACCGTGGGCCCGCGGTGCCCACTCCTTGAGGTAGGCCATCTGGACGCCGGTGGTGGAGTCCACGCGGTCGGCGGCCTCGATGAGGCTGGTGAGCCAGATCGGGAAGTGCGGGTGCTCGCGCTTCGGTTCGATGGCTTGGCGGATCGCATCGATGCGCGCGCCGTTCTCGGGCCGGAAGAACCGAGCGTCCTCGCAGAACGTCCGGGTGACGTACCCCGCGTCGCCGGGCAGGGCGTCGAGCGCGGCGAGTTCGGCAGTGAGCTGTTCGAGGTCGATGGTGCGTGCGTCCGTCGCGATGGCGCTCTGCGCGAAGACGTGCGCGTACCGGGCGCGATCGATCGCGGTGACGATGCCACCGCGCGTCTTCAACTCCTGCGCAACACGCGTGGTGCCGGTGAAGAGGTCCAGGGCGCGCCCTCCACCGCTCGCGCTGAAGAGGGTGCCGAGCACTCCGACGAGTCGTCGCTTCGAACCCAGATACTTGATCGGCACGCGTCGGCGACCGTAGTGCCCGTCCGGTCTTCTAGGTTGACGGTGTGGCTGAGCCGTTTCATGATCCGAACCAGTGGTGGGTAGGCCAGGTCCTGTACCAGGTGTACCCGCGCTCGTACATGGACTCCGACGGCGACGGCGTCGGTGATCTGCGCGGTGTGATTGGGCGACTCGACCACCTCGAATGGCTCGGTGTGCGCGCGGTGTGGCTGAGCCCGATCACGGTCTCGCCCAACGCGGATTTCGGGTACGACGTCGGTGACTACTACGACATCGACCCGTCGCTCGGCACGCTCGCGGATCTCGATGCGTTGGTGGCCGCCGCCGATCAGCGCGGCATCGGCGTGATCATGGACCTCGTCCCGAACCACACGAGCATCGAACATCCGTGGTTCGAAGCGTCGCGTTCGTCGCGGGACGACCCCAAGCGGGACTGGTACGTGTGGGCCGACCCCGCCGCCGACGGTGGTCCACCGAACAACTGGGTGAGTCTGTTCGGCGGCAGTGCGTGGACGCTCGACGAGCCGACGGGCCAGTACTACCTGCACAACTTCCTCGACATGCAGCCGGACCTGAACTGGTGGAACGATGCGGTGCGGGACCAGTTCGATCGGATCCTGCGCTACTGGTTCGACGCCGGCGTGTCAGGGTTTCGGATCGATGTGGCCCACATGGTCATCAAGGACCGGGAACTGCGGGACAACCCGGCGGCGACCGAGACGGATTCGTTCATGGAGCGGTTCCGCGGTCAGCGCCAGGAGTTCAACTCGAACCGACCCGAGGTGCACGAGATCCATCGCCGGTGGCGTGAGGTCGCCGATTCGTACGACCCGCCGAAGGTGCTGATCGGTGAGACGTTCGTGGAACGACTCGAGGATCTGTTCCCGTTCTTCGGCGACGGCGGCGACGAGTTGCACCTGGACTTCAACATTCCCTTCGCGCACGCGCCGTTCGACGCATCCACGCTCGCCGACATGATCGGACGAACCGAGGCCGCGATGCCGGCGCTCGGAACGCCGGTATGGACAGGGAGCAACCACGACATCTCCCGCTTTCCCACTCGGTGGGCGGACGGCGACCCGGCGCGCGCTCGGTGTGCACTCATGATGCTGCTGACCCTGCGGGGAACGACGGTTCTGTACCAGGGCGACGAAATCGGAATGGTGGACACCGATGTGCCGCGCGATGAGTTGCTCGATCCCGTCGGCATTCGGTTCCATCCTCACGCGGGGCGCGACGCGGTCCGGACCCCGATGCAGTGGGAGAACACGCCCGGCGGCGGGTTCACGGATGCAAACGCGACGCCGTGGTTGCGCTTCGGCGACCTGGCGTGCAACGTGGCCGATCAGCGTGACGACCCGGACTCGTTCCTCACCCTGACGCGCGACCTGATTGCGTTGCGGCAGTCGACGCCCGACCTCGGGGCCGACGCGTGGAGCGCG
>JANLTQ010000122.1:0-4259 GCA_031363005.1 Acidimicrobiia bacterium
GCCGCCTTCGTGCGCGCCGGTATCCCGCTGGTGGAGGCGCTCGAGATCGTGCGCGAGTCGGCGTCCAATGCCCGGCTCCAAGAGATCCTCACCGAGACGATCGAACTCATCCAGGTGGGCGTGCCGTTCTCGGACGCGCTCGATCGGCACCGGGACGTGTTCCCGCCGTATTACATCGGGATCCTGCGCTCCGCGGAGATCACCGGCCGCCTGGACTCGGTGCTCGACCAGCTGTCGAAATACATCGAACGGGATGCCGAGGCCCGGCAGAAGGTTCGCTCTGCGCTGACGTACCCGCTCGTGATCTTCGTGATGGCGATTGTCACCGTGGTGATCCTGGTGGGGTACGTCCTGCCGAAGTTCACCGAGTTCTTCAAGGAGTTCGACGCCCAGCTCCCGACGGTCACCAAGGTGTTGCTCGAGGTCGCCAACTTCTTCGAGACGTGGTGGTGGGCGCTCGCACTTGCCGTCGTCGTGGTGGTCGTTGCCGTCGCGCAGATGAATCGCAGCCCCGCCGGCCGCTTGCGACGCGATCGGCTGGTCCTGCGGTTGCCGGTCATCGGTGAGGTGGCGCGCTTCGCCGTGATCGAACGGTTCTGCCGGATCATTGCCGCCATGATGCAGGCCGGCGTCCCACTCCCCGAGGCGATGCAGGCGGCGATCGAGGGCTCGAACAACGGCGTCTACGCCATCGCGCTGGGCCACGTCCGCGACGCGATGCTCGAGGGCGAGGGCATGGCGCGCCCGATCATGGCCACCGGATTGTTTCCTCCGGCGGCGACCCAGATGATGCGGGTGGGCGAAGAGACCGGCACGCTGGACCAACAGCTCAACTCGGCCGCGGACTTCTTCGCCAAAGAGTTGGACTACAAGCTCGCGCGGTTGACCGCGCTCGCAGAACCGGCGGTGATCATCGTCATGGGTGTGATCGTGGGCTTCGTGGCCGTTGCGCTGGTCTCCGCGATGTACGGCATCTTTCAAGGCAACAGCAACCTGCGCGGCTGATCAGCCGGCGGTGCTCCAGGTGGGGGGCTTGAGTTCGCGGGGGTAGAGACTGCGATCCACGGCGTCTTCGTAAGACACCACGCCGGACTCGATGAGCGCGTTCATCGCCGCTTCCATCGTCTGCATGCCGTCACGCATATGGGTGGCGACGATGTTGCGGAGCTGGTGGGTCTTGCCGTCCCGGATCAGGTTCCGAATCGGATTGGTCGCGACGATGACCTCGAACGCGGCGACCATCCCGCCGCCGACGCGGGGAATGAGCCGCTGGCTCACCACGCCGGCGAGCGACGCGGCGAGCTGCACCCGGATCTGGGACTGGCGGTCTGCGGGGAAGACGTCGACGATGCGGTCGAGCGCGGTTGCGGCGTCGTTGGTGTGCAGAGTCGCGAACACGAGGTGACCGGTCTCGGCGATCGTGAGTGCGAACTGCATCGTCTCGGCGTCGCGCATCTCACCGACGAGCATCACGTCGGGGTCCTCGCGCAATGCGCTGCGCAGCGCGCGCTCGAACGAATCCGTGTCGACCCCGACCTCCCGTTGGTTCACCGCGGAGCGGTGATGGAGGTGCACGTATTCGATCGGGTCCTCAATGGTGAGGATGTGGCACTCGCGGTTGCGGTTGATGAAGTCGATCACTGATGCCTGGGTGGTGGACTTCCCCGACCCGGTCGGGCCGGTGACGAGCAGCAAGCCCTGGGGGAGTCCGGCGAAGTACTCCATGATCGGGGGAAGCCCGAGTTCCTCGAAGTTCGGGATCTCGAAGGGGATCGCCCGGAGCGCGAGCGCCACGGTGCCCTGCTGGCGGAAGACGTTGGCGCGGAACCGAATCTCCTCGCGCCACGAGAACGAGAAGTCGATCTCCTTCTCACGGTGGAAGCGGTCGGCGAGTTCCGGGTCGAGCAGACCGAGGACGAGTTTCGCGACCTCGTCCGCGGTGAGCGGTGGTTGGTCGATGGGCGTGAGCTTGCCGTCGATGCGCAGGAGCGGCGGCGCGCCGGCGGTGAGATGAAGGTCCGTCGCGTTGTGGAGCGCGAGGACGGTGAGGTACTGCTCGATACCGGCGATGTCGACCGGGGTGGTGGTCATGGCTCCATTCTCGTCGCGCCACCACTCCGTGTGCTCGCTCGCGCGGAGCGTGGCGAAATCGGTGGGTCAGGCGGACCATTTCCGACGTTTCGCCGCATCCGGCCTTCCCAAATCCACGAGTGCACCGTTAGGTTCGTCTCTGTTCCGTCCGGTGCTCACCGGATGGCTGGGAAGCGCTCCGGAACCTCGGGGCCGAGGAACAAGGGACCGATAGTCGTGTTGCAACATCTCCGCTCGCGTACCGCTGATAAGACGTTGCTCCAGAAGGGGTTTACCCTCGTCGAGCTCCTCGTCGTGATCGTGATCCTCGGCATCCTCGCCGCCGTCGTGGTGTTCGCCATCGGTGGAACCCAGACCGAAGCGAAAAAGAACGCGTGTAGCGCCGAGAAAGCCACGGTTGAGACGGCGTACGAAGCGTTCAAAGCCCAGTCGACGACTGATAGCCCACCAGCGAACATCAAGGCGCTCGTCGACGGTGGTTACCTCAAGCGCACGCCGAGCTACGTCACGAGCTTCGACTCCATCGGTCGCGCGGAGGGCTGCTAGCCGACCGACTCGATCGCGAGGGCCTTGGCCCACGCGTAGTCGGCCTTTCCGTTCGGGCCCCGCTTCACCTCGTCGATGATGACGACGTGGCGCGGGGCCTTGAACCGAGACAGGTGCTCGTGCACCGCCGCCACGATCTCCTCGGGCGTCGCGGTTTCTCCGGGCCGGAGTGAGACCACCGCGGTGATCGCCTCGCCGAACTTCTCGTCGGGCACGCCCACCACGATCGCGTCCGCCACTGCGGGATGCAGCTTCACCGCCTCCTCCACCTCTTCGGGGAAGACCTTCTCGCCACCGGTGTTGATGGACACGCTGCCGCGCCCGAGCAACTCGATGGTGCCGTCGGCCGCGACGGTCGCCCAGTCGCCGGGGATCGAGTACCGCTTGCCGTCGAACTCCTTGAACGTGGCGGCCGTCTTCTCCGGATCCTTGTAGTACCCGAGCGGGATCGGTCCGCCGAGCGCGAGCAGCCCGCGCTCGCCCGAACCCGGTTCCACCGGCACACCGGCTTCGGTCAGCACCTTGGCGAACTCGCCGATCTGGAACTTGGCGGTGGTGGCCGCAGCGCCGGGCGCACTCACCTGGGACGCGAACCCGACTCCCTCGCTCGATCCGAGCGAGTCCAAACAGAGGAACCGGCCGCGCTCCATCAGGCCCTCTTTGATCTCCGCGGTCCACATGACGCCGGAGCTGATCATGAGGCCGAGCGAACTCAGGTCGAACGGCGCGTTGTCCGTCTCGGCTTGTTCGAGGGCGCGCAGCATCGGCTTGCCGAACGCGTCGCCGACGATCGCCATCTGCGTCACCTGCTCGCGTTCGACCGCGCGCCAGAGTTCGTGCGCGTCGAAGCTGTGCGATTCCAACGTGACGATGGCGCCACCACTGGTCAACGCCTGGAGCGACGACATGAAACCGGTGCCGTGCATCAACGGCGACGCGGGGAGGTGCACCGGGGTGCGGCCCTGTTCCGCGATCGCGGCGGCGACCCTCGGCGCGTCATCCGGACTGGTGGCGTCGCTTTGCCCGAGCAGACCCCACACGGACGGCACGAGCGTGTTGAACAGATCCTCGTTGCGCCACATGACGCCCTTCGGCATCCCGGTGGTGCCGCCGGTGTAGAGGATGTAGAGGTCGTCGCCGCTCTTCTCGACGCGCGCGGCGGGTTGGTGCGCAGCGATCAGATCTTCGTAGCGGTGCGCACCGTCGACGAGGGGGTGGCCGTCGTCCACCTGCACGATGGCTTTCAACGTGGGGACCTCACGCCAGACCTTGGCGACCTGGTCTCCGAGGACACCGTGGAACAGGAGGATGTTCGAGTCCGAG
The DNA here is from genome assembly GCA_031363005.1 of Acidimicrobiia bacterium. Taxonomy (GTDB): domain Bacteria; phylum Actinomycetota; class Acidimicrobiia; order IMCC26256; family JAENVU01; genus JAENVU01. The sequence continues at coordinate 3,961 of JANLTQ010000122.1, forward strand.
TTCTCGAGCAGGTACTTGAGTTCACCCTCGAGGTAGCGGTAGTTCACATTGACCGGCGCGCTCCGACTCTTCCAGGTCGCGAACACGCCCTCCATGTATTCGATGGAGTTGTAGAGGTAACTCGCGACCTTGCCACCAGGCTCGAGTCCGAGGTCGGTGAAGGCGGCCGCAAGCCGCGCTGAGCGCTCGTCCCACTCGGCCCAGGTGCGGTGCCGATCTCCTTGCGCGAGCGCAAGCTTCTCCGGCTGCGCGTCGGCCAGCGCTTCCCAACAACTCGCGAAATTCCACTCGGACATTCG
>JANLTQ010000137.1:0-2176 GCA_031363005.1 Acidimicrobiia bacterium
CTCTTCTCCGGGCAGCCGGGTCTCGTCTCGAGCACGCGTGCGCAGGACCTGCCGGAGTCCTTTCGTGTCGCACCCCGAACTGCGAAGTTGAGTGTGACCGTTGGGCAGCGGTTCACGAGTCAGCCGGGCGTCGACGAAGTCAACACCGCGCCGGAATCAGTGAAGACACTGCTGTCGGCCACGAGCATCATCCGCGTGATCTTCATCGTGATCTTCGGCGCGCTGCTCTTCGCCTCACTGTTCCTCATCGTCAACACGATCCGACTTGCGACTTTTGCGCGGCGGCGTGAGATCGAGGTGATGAAACTCGTCGGCGCATCGAACTGGTTCGTGCGCATCCCGTTCATCCTCGAGGGGATGGTGCAGGGCGTGATCGGCGCGATCGCCGCGGTCGGTGCAGTGTGGGGCCTGCAAGCGGTCGTCACCGATGGCATCTCCCAGTCCGATCAGTTCTGGCGCGGGTGGTACGTCGGGACCGGCGATGCCATGCAGATCAGCATCATGGTGTTGGTGCTGGGCGTGGGGATCGGTGCGATCGGCGCAGTCGTCGGACTCCGGCGCTTCCTCGACGTCTGACGGATTCTCCGCTCTTGGTCCGCGGCGCTACTTCGGTTGGGGAACCCAACGGAGGTAGGGCTTCTCGGTCCGCCAGCCCTCGGGGAACTTCTCCTTGGCGGCGTCATTCGACACTGACGCGGCGATGATGACGTCGTCACCGGACTTCCAGTCAACCGGAGTGGCCACGGAGCTCTTGGCGGTGAGCTGCATGGAGTCGATGACTCGGAGCAGCTCGTCGATGTTGCGCCCCGTGGTCTGGGGGTAGGTCAGTGTGAGCTTCAGCTTCTTGTCGGGACCGACGACGAAGACCGACCGCACGGTGACCTTCTCGTTCATGTTCGGGTGGATCATGTCGTACAGCTCGGCCACCATACGGTCCGGGTCCGCGATGAGGGGATAGTTGAGGGGCGTGCCCTTCACATCGGCGATGTCCGGGGCCCAACCCTTGTGGGATTCGAGGTCGTCGACCGACAGGCCGATGAGCTTCACGTTGCGGGCATCGAACTCGCCCTTGCGCTTGGCCAGCTCGCCGAGCTCGGTGGTGCACACCGGCGTGTAGTCCGCGGGATGCGAGAAGAGCAGGCCCCAGCTGTCGCCGAGGTAGTCGTAGAAGTTCACCTCGCCCTCGGTGGTTTCTGCAGTGAAGTCGGGAGCTTCGTCACCAAGTCGCAACGTCATGGGGCACCTCGGGTGGAGTGTGGGGGTTGGTTCGACGGCACGGAGCCGTAACGTCAGCGACCCTAGCGGTGACCTTCTCAAAAGTCGAGTGAAATGGTCAGGAAAAGGAATGTGTCACCGGGCACGCCCGCACGCCGGGTGTGGCGCGCTCACGCGCGCGGGCTGGCCGTCGACCTCTCACCGCTGCGAGCGCGCGACTTCCGATTGCTGTGGACCGGCGAGATCTTCTCCGAGATCGGTTCCAACATCACGTTGGTGGCGGTCTTGCTCCAAGTCGACGCCCTCACCCATGACCCCGCCGCCGTCGGCCTCATCGGACTGGTGCAGCTGATTCCGTTGATGGCTGCCTCGTTGTTCGGCGGTGCGTGGATTGACCGCTTCGACCGCCGTCGGCTGCTGCTCGGCGCCCAGGTCGGTCAAGCGGGCGCCGCCGGGGTGCTGCTCGCCGGCGCGTTCCTCGCCAGCACACCACTCTGGACGGTGTACGTCGGGGCGGGACTCGTCGCTGGTCTGAGTGGCTTCTCACTGGCGACCCGTTCGGCGATGACGCCGAGCCTCGTTGCACCGGACCGCCTGCCCTCGGCGCTGGCCCTGAACCAGGTCATGTGGAACACCGCCCAGATCGTGGGGCCCGCGCTCGGCGGACTCATCGTCGGCGGTCTGGGGTACCGATGGGCCTACGGCATCGACGTGGTGTCGTTCTCCGGCACCATCGGTGCCGCGTTGCTGATGTCACCCCGTCCACCGATTGTGGTCGACCCGGACGAGGAAGTGTTGGGCTCGTGGCGGCGGCTCGGCGAGGGATTCCGATACCTCCGGTCGAAACGGATCTTGCAAGCGACGTTCTTCATCGACCTGATCGCGATGATCTTCGGGATGCCCCGGGTCCTGTTCCCGGTCCTGGCGCGGACCCGTTTCGGCGCCGGCCCCGAGCTGGCGG
>JANLTQ010000184.1:0-2785 GCA_031363005.1 Acidimicrobiia bacterium
GCCCGCTCGACCGCCGGCGCATTGGCTTCGGGACGGGCGAGGGTCTCGGGAACCGGCCCGGGATCGCTCAGACCGGCTCGGGTGGCGAGGTCCGCCCGCTCACGGGCGTAGTCGGCGGGATCAGCAGCCGGTACGACATTCTCGATGACCGGCGACCGTTCGGCTGTCACCGCGGCTGAGGCGACCGATGTCGTCGCCCACTCGGGGGCCGCCACGGGTTCCGACGGTCCGGACGCGGTACTAGTCGGCCCGGGACTCGCCAGCTCGGTGACGTCCACGACGTCCCGCGGTGTTCGGGCTTGGTCCGAAACGGCCGCCGCTTGGGCTGTGGCCAGGGCACGGGCGGAATCGACGAGCACCCGGACTGCGCCGGCCACGATCAACGCACGTACCTCGGGCGCCACCAGGATGAGGCTGGCCTCGGCACGCTGAGCCAGTTGGCGGATCGTGGTATGACCGTCGACGAGTTCCAAGACCCGAAATCCGAGTGCGCTCAACGTCACGGTCTCGGTCGTGATCGAGCCGGTGCGTTCGAGCATCGACTCGAAGCTTTCGACCGCGCTCATGATCGACGGCCACTCCCGGGCGATACCGCTCGCGCGCTCCAGAATCGCGGTGATCGGCACCGAGTGCGCGGCCGGCCAGGGCGGGGTCTGGTCGGCGACGAACTCGAACTCGGCGGCCCGGCAGCGCAGTACGGCCACGCAGACCTCGATCATCCGCGTCGTGAGCGCATCGAGATCGGCAACGGGGCCCGAAAGATCGGCCGCCTCGCCGGCGCTGAACTCGCCCGCAACCAAGTAGAGGGTTGCATCCACCTCGCGCCCGCGCACCACCAACGCGCCACTCGTTCCGGCGCGTTCGATCAGGCCGAGGACCTCGGCGAGAGAAAACAGGTCGAAAGTGCCCGATAACAACGCAACGACCTCCAACGGTCAGCCTTGAGGTTGTCGGCGGCATTCCGATGGCGATTGAGTCGGATTTCGAACAATCAACCTGCGGCTTCGAACATTGCGGCGAGCGGCGCCGCGACACCGGTCCACTGCTCGAACGACAGCGCGGCCTGATGCACCAACATCCCGAGGCCACCGACGCGATGTGCGCCAACTCTGCGAGCTTCGGCGAGGAACGCGGTCTCGACCGGGTGGTACACGAGGTCGACGACCCACTGGTCGACTCGGGGTTGGATCGGGACCGTTGCGTCGGAGCCCATGCCGATGGGCGTTGCGTTCACGACGACCTCAGTGTCGGCGGAACCGGTCTCGGGCCACGGCGCCACCTCGACGCCAGGGACCCGACCCACGAGTTCCGCAGCCGCGTGCTCACGGCGGGCCGCAACGCGCACCTGAGCGCCTTTCGTCACCAGCGCAGCGGCGACGGCATGGGCAGCGCCACCGGCGCCGAGGACGAGCACTGTGCGTCCGGCGACATCGAGTCCGGCATCCGCCACGGACCGCAGAAACCCTTCGCCGTCGGTGGAATCACCCCGGGTCGATCCGTCGGCGTTCACGACCACGGTGTTGACCGAACCCAATGCCGCGGCGGTCTCCGTGAGGTGGTCACAGGCCCGAGCCGCGTCGGCCTTGTGAGGCATGGTCACGTTGATGCCCCCGATACCGAGCGTTGGGAGCGCGCGCACGGCATCGAAGCCGCCCCCGCGCTGGACCTCTAGCGCCACGTAAACCCAGTCGAGCCCCGCGGCAGCAAACGCGGCGTTGTGAATCCGTGGCGAGCGCGAGTGGCGCACCGGTGACCCGATCACTGCCGCGACTTTCGTGGTCCCGGAGATCACTTCAAGATCCCGCGCCGACGCGCGTCGGCGATGTTGCGTTGATGCTCTATGTAGGTCACGGCGAAGGCGTGTTTCCCGCTCGCGTCGGTGAGGACGTAGTACTTGAACGCGACCGTCGCCGGGTTGAGTGCGGCGCGGAGCGACGGCTCGGTCACCGTGGCAATCGGCGTCGGTGGGAGACCCGCGACTCGGTAGGTGTTGTACGGCGACGCACGCTGGAAGTCGGCGTCGGTGAGCGGACCGGTCGCAGCGCCGCGCGCGTAGATCACGCTGGCGTCGATCTGGAGGGGCATCTTGTCTCGGATGCGGTTCGCGATGACTGCCGCGATCAGGGGACGGTCTTCGTCGACTCCCGCTTCACGTTGGATCAGTGAGGCGACGACGATCGTCTGGTACGGGTCGGCTGCCTTCGCGAGCCCGACCGCGTCGGCGTGACGGTCGAACGCGTCCACGATCGTGCGCAGGATCCTCGTCTCGGTGTCGGTGCTCGCCACGAAATAGGTGTCCGGCCAGGTGAGCCCCTCGAGCGAGGCCACCGTCGCCGGTTGGAACTTCGAGCGGACCGTTCCGCTCGCCGCGACCGCACGGAACCGGTCGGCGCTCCGTCCCGGGAGCCGTCCGACGCGGGTCGCGATCTCCTCGAACGTGAGCCCCGGAGGCAGCGCCAACTTGGCGTACTGGTGTCCCGGCCCCCGCTCCATCGCGTCGATCGCGGCGCGTGCTCCGAGGTCGCGCCGGAGCCGGTAGTCGCCGGCCTGCACCTTGGGCGTGCCGGAGAGTTGGGCGTAGACGCGAAAGGCGAACGCCGAACCGATGACGCCGCGCGTCTCGAGCCGATCTGCGATCTGAGCAACGCCGGCACCGGGAGGAATCGAGACTCGCACGGCCGCGCCGGGCGAACCCGGCGGATCGACCTGGTACCAGAACCAACCCGCAGCGACGAGAAACGGCAAGGCCAGCAGGAACAGCACGAGCAGCACCCGGCCGCGCCGG
>JANLTQ010000198.1:0-11200 GCA_031363005.1 Acidimicrobiia bacterium
GCCGCCGGCATCGAAGTGGAAGCGCTCGCGGTGCGTGAGCCCACCCTCGACGACGTGTTCCTCGAACTCACCGGTCACTCGGCCGAACCGACCACTGCGGAGGTCACGGCATGACTGCGATCCCGGCCACGACCGTCGACCCGGCGATGCTGCGACGCGAGGCGCGGGTGCAGCCCGGAGATGTCGTTCGCGACGCGCTCACGATGACGTGGCGAAACCTTCTCCGCCTCACTCGGAACCCCGAGCTCATCGTGTTCTCCACCGTGCAGCCGATCATCTTCGTGTTGATGTTCGTCTACGTCTTCGGCGGAGCGATCAAGATTCCGGGCGGAATTCCGTACGTCGACTTCCTCATGGCCGGCGTGTGGGTCCAGTCGGTCACGTTCGGTGCGTTGAATACTGGCGTCGGTCTGGCCGAAGACCTGCAGGCTGGATTGATCGAGCGGTTCCGCTCGCTGCCGATGGCGCGTTCGGCCGTGTTGGTCGGGCGTACGACGGCCGACCTGGTTCGGAACGTCTTCGTGGTCATCGTCATGACCGCGGTCGGGTTCATGGTCGGTTTCGACTATCACACCAGCGCGCTCGCCCTGATCGGTGCGATGGCCCTCGTGCTGCTGTTCTCCTACGCGTTGTCCTGGCTCTCCGCGCTGCTCGGTCTCATCGCTCCGAACGCAGAGACTGCGCAGGCCGCGTTTTTCCCGATCGTTGCCGTGCTGGTGTTTGCTTCGGCGGCGTTCGTCCCGGTGTCGACGATGCCCGGCTGGCTCCAGGCCTTCGCCAGCCACCAACCCGTCACTGCGGTCATCAACGCAGTGCGGGCCCTCACGATCGGTGGACCGACGGCAGGAAAGGTCGTCTCCGCGTTGCTCTGGATAGCGGCGATCATCGCGGTGTTCGCCCCGTTGTCCATCCGCCGCTACCGCAAGGTCGCGTGATGAGTACTGACCCGGAGATTCGGGACGAGTTGCGGGCGTCGGTGCGGCGATGGGTTGAGCGCGAGGTGCTGCCTGTGGTCGGCGACCTCGAACGCGCCGATGAGTATCCAGCGGATCTCGTCGCACAGATGCAGTCGATGGGTCTCTTCGGGATCACGATCCCCGAGGAGTTCGGGGGCCTCGGTCTTGATCTCCTCGCCTACATCGCTGTCATCGAGGAGCTGGCCGCCGGTTGGATGTCGCTCTCGGGCGTCATCAACACCCACACGATCGCGGCAAGCCTGATCATGGCGGAGGGAAGTCCTGAGCAACAGGCTCGTTGGCTTCCCGGTCTCGCCCAGGGCGCGCCGCGCGGGTGTCTGTCGCTCTCCGAACCGGATGCGGGGAGCGACACGCGCAACATCTCGTGTCGGGCCCGTCGGGACGGCGACGAGTTCATCGTCAGTGGGACCAAGACCTGGGTGACCAACGGTGAACGGGCGGGGATCGTTGCGCTCGCGGCCCGCACGGACGAGGGCATCACCTGTTTCATCGTCGAGAAAGAACCCGGTCCGAGCTTTGAGGGCATCACGGTTTCGAAGAACATCGGCAAGCTCGGCTACAAGGGCATCGAGACCGTCGAGATGTTCTACGACGACCACCGGGTCGGCGCTGAGTGTGTGCTCGGCGGCGAGGACGGACTCGGCCACGGATTGGGCTTCATGCTCGCTGCGCTCGAAGTCGGGCGGATCAACATCGCGTCACGCGCGGTCGGTGTGGCCCGCGCCGCGTTCGAGCACGCGATTCGGTACGCACAGGAACGCTCGACGTTCGGCAAACCCATCGCGCAGCACCAAACGATCCAGAACAAGCTGGCGGACATGGGGACCAAGCTCCAAGCGGCTCGGTTGTTGACCGAGCACGCCGCAACGTTGAAGCAGTCGGGTGCGCGTGCGGATGTCGAGGCCGGGATGGCGAAGCTGTTCGCGAGCGAAGCCGCGTTCGAGATCGCGACCGAGGCGATGCGGATCCACGGCGGCGTCGGCTACACCACGGAGTTCCCCGTCGAGCGCTACTACCGCGACGCGCCGTTGATGATCATCGGCGAAGGCACCAACGAAATCCAACGCCTCGTGATCGCCCGCGGCCTGTTGCAGCGCTACGCCATCTGACCCACACTCCGGCGTCGCTCACGCCGCCCCGTTCGGCACCAACGACGCCAGTGTTTGTAATTACGGCACGTAGGCGTGGAGGAACGCGAGGGTGGCGTAGCCGGTCATGGCGGCAGCACTTGCGAAAATCACGAGGCGTTCGGTCCATCGGGTGTGAGCGATGAGCGCCACGACGATGGTCAATGGGAACGCTCCGAGTGCGTAACGCTCGAATGAGTCGAGGTTCGCCGACGTGATCGCGCTCGCAATGATCGCGAGCGAGAACCACCCGTAGCTGGCGGGCAGCCGACGAAAGCAAACGATCAGCAGCGCAACCACAACGATCATCCACACCACATGGAGCCCAGTACCGACGGTCCGCCCGTGCAGAAGGCCGTTGACCGCGTCGGAGATGGACGTGACCGGATTGGCGAACGAGCCCTTGAGATTTGATCGAGTCTGCACTCGGAACGGCAGGAGCGCATCGCCGAATCGATCACCAACCCACCAGAGAAACATTGCCGTCCCCGCGCACGGCGCCAGCACTGCGAGCAGCCGAGCGGCGAGTTCTCGCGGTGCGACGCCTCTCATGGCCCGAACCGCTTCGATCGCGACCGGAACCGCCACAATGAATCCACTCGGGCGACTCAGTCCCGCGAGAACACCGAGCAACGCGACGACGAACCACGACCGGTTCCGCGCGGCGAGCACGATGCCGATCGCGAGCGCCAGGAACACGCCTTCGCCGTAGCCGAGCACGAGGACGAACGCCGCGGGCGCCAGGGCCAGGAGCCACGATGCACGTCGGGCAACGTCGTCGGAGAATCCTTCCCGGCGGACCAGGGTGACCAGCAGAACCCCCGCGATCAGCGCGGCGAGGTTGGCGACGACCACGACGCCGACGCGCGGGCCAATACCGACCCAACCGACCGCACGTCCGAGCAGAGGGGTGAGCGGGAAGAAGCGCAGCGCCGAGTGGGGGAGTGCGGCATATCCGTGCTGCGCGAGATCGGCGTAGAACGCGCCGTCCCAGGCCAACAGGCCTTGGCGGGTCGTCAACCGGGCGAGCGGATCGTCGACGTGGCCGATGAGGAGGTGTCCGGTCACCAGCGCAGCGGCGACCAGGACGCGGGCGACGACCCACGCCGGAAGCGTCGTCAATAGCGGCGAACGAATCCATCCGACGGGTCGAATCGTTGGCGCCGCAGGCGAGCGGTTCATCGCACTGGCTTCCGGGAGCGGCTCGACAACGGGGCTGACCCTAACGCCGATGGTGCCGACCGTTCGTGACCGCCATGCCGTCGCCTCGACGCCCGCAGAACCACGGAACGCGCGACAACGAGCGTGGAGCGCGGATCGAGTCCGGCCAAAACGGGCGAAGCCGGCGCGCGCGTCCCGGTAGGCGCCCGACTCGCGTGTTACGCGGACTCGACCCGACCGTCGACGTGACGGGCGAAGCGCTCGGCGTCTCGTTCGTGGACGGGATCGTCGGTCGGCCACGGCCACCCACCGAACTGCGTCGCCCGGTAGTCGCTGAAGGCCTGCTCGAGTTCCTCTCGGGTGTTCATCACGAACGGTCCGTAGCGTTCGACGGGTTCACCGATGGGTCGACCCTGGAGAACGAGACACTCGACCGGTTCGTTGCCCGCGGCCAGTGGCGCGTCCTGGTGGGGATCGAGCGCAGCGCCGGTGTTGGGACCCACCGCGGTCGCGCCGATCGTCAACTCATTGCCCTCGAAGCAGTAGAGCGTGCGGACGGTGTCCGGACCGGCGGCCGCGGGGAGCACGTACTGCGCACCCGGTTCCATCCGGATCAGCCAGATCGCGACATCCGACTCGGCCCGTGCGGCCCACGAGTTCGGTGGCGGCGTCGGTACCTTGGCGTCACCGAGCGCACCGGCGACGATCGCGATTTCGGTGGTCAGTCCGGCGTCGTCGACGTGGACGACACGCGGAATGTCGCGGTCCCAGATCATGGTGAAGTAGGGATCGGTGAGCTTGTCGGTGCTCGGAAGGTTGAGCCAGATCTGGAACAGCTCGGTCGGGTTGCGCGGACTCGTCGAGCAGCGGGAACATCTCGGAATGAACCACGCCGCGCCCGGCCGTCAGCCACTGCACATCGCCTCGACCGAAGCGCGCCGTCGCGCCCATCGAGTCCGAGTGGTCGATGAGGCCTTGACGGACGATCGTGACGGTCTCGAACCCGCGGTGGGGATGTTGAGGAAATCCGGGGACGACCGAGCCGTGGTACATGTTCCAACCGTCGATGCCGTCGAAGTCCATGCCGATGTTGCGGCCATCCAGCGGCGCAGCCGGTCCCATCTGCGCATTGCCTGCCGGGAAGTTGTCGTTGTGGTGGGCGCAGAACAGGAAGGGGTCGATCGTCGGCCATTGGTCGCCGAGCGGCACGGTCTGAAGCACGAGATCACGCATAGGCGGCCAGAACCCCGAGTCCACGCGCTCTATTCCGCTCGGAGCCGACGGTGCCGATCCGATGGCCTCTCGGTTGGGTGCCGCCTCGGTTGAGTCCCCCGGGATCCGGTCTCGGTACGCTCGACGGCCATGACGGTGTATGAGCGACCTTTCGGGCGGTACTTCGAGGACTTCGAGCCGGACGATGTCTACCGGCACTGGCCAGGGAAGACGATCACCGAGTACGACGACCACCTGTTCTGCATGATCACGATGAATCACCATCCGCTCCATACCGACGTCTGGTACGCGGAGACCCAGACTCAGTTCGGCAAGAACGTGGTGGTCGGCAACCTCGTGTACTCCCTCGTGCTCGGGATGAGCGTGCCGGACGTTTCCGGGCTCGCGATCGCGAACCTCGAGATCGAGACGCTGCAACACAAGAAGCCGACCTTCCACGGCGACACGATCTACGCAGAGACCCGCGTGCTCGACAAGAAGGAAAGTTCGAGCAAGCCCGACCGCGGCATCGTGAGTGTGGAGACCTTCGGCTACAACCAGCGGGGCGAAGAGGTGTGCTACTTCAAACGCAAGGTGATGGTGCCGAAACGTGGGGCTGCGAAGCCGCGTCAACGCCCCTACGACACCGACAAATCCTGATCAACCGCTGAGGTCGACTCGGACCGCGGGGAAGCTGTTGCGGACTCGCCACTGGTTCAGCTCGGCGATCTCGCCCCGCTGACCGTCCGCCATCGACACCGCCCACCGCTTGACTTCGGGCGTGGACGCGTGCTTCGCCGCGTACTCGGCCATGTGGATGCCGCCGACGTGGTGATCGATCATCAGCCGCGTGAACAACTGATCGAGTTCGGCGCCGCGTGCCGCTCCGAGCCTGGCGAGTTCCTGCTTGGTGGCCATGCCGGTCATCCGGTCTCGGGGCGTTCGCATCCCCATCCACCCCATCGCCGTCGAGCCTTCCGTGCCAGCTTGGTGCCAGCGCGTGAGGTACTCGCCCATCACGCCGATCTCCGACGATTGGTAGGTGACGATCTCGCCGGCGATCTGGCGCAGCAGCGGAACGGTTCCGTTCGCGAGGTAGGTCATCGCCATGCCGACGGCCTGGTTGTGATGCGTGCTCATGTCCTGGAAGAAGCCGACGTCGACGGAGCTGTGACCCGGCACTGTCGACTCGCCCTGCGCCCGGCCGATCCGCCACCCGACGCCGCCGGCGAACACGAGCGAGACGACGAGAAGGACGACCCAGAGTCCCCGCCCGGCTCGGGGGCCGATCTCCTCGTCGTTCGAGCCGGTCGCGTCCGGCGATTCGGTGGTCGTGGTCATCAGTGAGAGTGTGGCCCGTGGGTGGGAGCGGTTTCGTGCACGGTGTCGGCGCAGTCGTGACACTCGAGTTCGATCGTGGCGTGGGTGATGCCGAACCGATCGTGGATCTGGGCGCGCAGCCGATTCCCCACCAGCTGCGCTTCGTGCAGCGACGGTTCACCATGAAGGACGACGTGCGCCGACAGCGCAGCGTTCTCGGACCCGAGCGACCAGACGTGAATGTGATGCACTGCTTCGACGTCTGGCTCGGCGCAGAGCGCGGCGTTGATCGCGTCCACATCCACGCCACGCGGGGTGCGCTCGAGCAACACGCTCGTGGCGTCACGCACCAGTGACCAGGTGGAGCCGACCACCAGAGCGGTGATCGCCAACGAGACGACCGGATCGATCCAATCGGCGTCGGTGAACGTAACGGTCACTCCGGCGATGATCACGCCGAGCGAACCGAGTGCGTCGGAGGCGAGATGCAGGAAGGCGCCGCGCAGGTTGAGGTTCCCGCCGCGCACGCGGGCGACGGCGAAGGCGCTGCCGGCGTTGACCACGAGTCCGAGCGCACCGACAATCGCGACCGCCGTCCCGTTGATCCGTTCCGGTTCCGAGAAGCGGTGGATTGCCTCCCAAACGATCCACCCCGAGGCCGCGATGAGCAGCACCGCATTCCCGAGCGCCGCGAGGACCTCGGCGCGTTCCCAGCCGTAGGACGACCGTGCGCTCGCCGGCCGACCGGCCAGGCGTAGCGCGACCAGTGCCAACGCCAACGCGACGACGTCGGTGGCGAGATGGGCGGCGTCGGCCAGAAGCGCAAGTGATCCGAACGCAATGGCCGCGATCAGCTGGCCGACGAAGAGTGCTGCGTTGGCGCCGAGGGCGAAGCTCAGCGCCCGCCGACGCGCCGCCGGAGTCGCGTCAGCGTCCCCGTGGTGATGAGTGTGCACCGAAGCCACGGTACCGGTTGACCAATGCTCGCCGGTACGCTCCCAGCCTCGACAACCAGGGAGTATTCACATGGCTGGACGACTCGAAGGTCGGATCGCGGTGATCACCGGTGGGGCATCGGGAATCGGGCTGGCCTGCGCGCGGCGGTTCGTGGCCGAAGGCGCGCAGGCAGTCCTCGCGGATCGGAATCCCGAGATGTTGGCCTCGGCGCAGACCGAACTCGGCGACGCGGTGGTGACCGAAGTGATCGACGTGACGGTCGAGCCAGACGTCGAACGGATGGTGGCGCGCGCCGTCAGCGAGTTCGGCGGCCTCGATACCGCAGTCAACGCGGCCGGGTTCGGCGGCTTCGGCATGATCGCCGATCATCCCGTCGACGAGTGGCGAGCGGTGATCGAGACGGATCTCGTGGGCGTGATGCTGTCCGTGAAGCACGAAGCCCAGGTGATGCGTGACGCCGGAAGAGGTGCGATCGTGAACATCGCATCGATCAACGCGCGAGTCCCGGCCGAGGGTATGAGCGCATACTGCTGCGCGAAGGCGGGCGTAGAGATGCTGACCCGGTGCGCGGCGATGGAGCTCGGGCCGTTCGGTGTTCGCGTGGCCGGCATCGGGCCTGGGTTCATCGACACCCCGCTCACTGCGTTCACTCAAGTGGTTCCGGCCATCCGAGATGCGTACGTCGCATCCACACCACTCGGACGCGCCGGTCAACCCGACGACGTTGCCGACGCCGCGTTGTTCCTCGTGAGCGACGACGGTCGGTGGGTCAGCGGCGACACCCTGTTCGTCGACGGTGCCAGCATGAACAAGGCCTACCCCGAACTCCTCAAGCTCGCCGCCCCCTGACGCGTCAGCGGGTGAGGAAGTCCACGATCAGATCGTTGACCACCTCGGGCTGATCCCGGTGGAGGAAGTGGCCGGCGTCCGGTATCAGGTGCATGTCCAAGCCGGCCGGGAAGTTCGGGCGCAGCAGTTCCTCGTTGGCGGACTCGACGCCCATGCAGCCGCAATCGATGCCGTGCAGATAGAGGGTCGGCACGTTGATCGGCCCCGAGCCGGCCGCGCCGATGTCCGCCAGAGCGGGATCGCCCGGCAACGTTCCGAGCATGAAGCGGTAGTACGCGATCGCAGCCTCGAGGCTGCCGGGTGCGCCGAGGGTGTCCTTCAGCGCGCGCATGTACTCGGCACTTGGCCGATGGTCAGGTGACCAGTAGCTCCAGAGGTAATCGATGAACGCGAAGTCATTCATCGGCACTGCGATCTCTGCGAGTGGTGTCTGGAAGAGGAACACGTAGAAGGACCGTTGCAATTGTTGGGGCGAGAAGAACGTCGACATCAGGCCACTCGTATGCGGCACCGCGAGAGCAACGAACTTCGAGAACCGGTCCGGCCGATGCCCGACGGCCGCGTACGACGAAATCGCGCCCCAGTCGTGACCGATGAGGACGGCGTCACCGTCTCCCGCGAACGCATCCGCCAATCCGAGGATGTCCAGCGCGACGGACGCGGTTTGGTAGTTACCGTCGGGAGCCAAGCCCGTCGGCGCGTAGCCACGCAACCACGGTGCGACGACGTGATACCCCGCGTCCGCCAGCCGCGGCATCAGCAGGTCCCACGTGAGCGCGTGGTCAGGGAAGCCGTGCATGCAGAGCGCGAGCGGACCGTCCGCCGGACCGGCCTCGAGGTACGCGAAGTCGATGTCGTTGACGGTGATGTGCTGTGGCTGATTCACGCCGGAGAAGCTAGTCAGCCCGAGCAATCAGCCAGCCAGAACTAGGTTCGACGCAATGGACGAGGTGGTGATTCGCACCGAGCAACTCACCAAGGTGTACCCGGGCGACATCCTCGCCGTCGACCACCTGGACCTGGAAGTCCGCTCGGGTGAGATCTTCGGTCTCCTCGGCCCGAACGGTGCCGGCAAGACGACCACGGCCGGGATGCTCACGACGCGCGTCATCCCCACGAGCGGCACTGCGATGGTCGGCGGCGTCGACGTGATGGCGCACCCGACGCGGGCGAAGCAGGTCATCGGTGTGGTGCCCCAGACCAACACTCTGGATCGCTCACTCGACGTCTACGAGAACCTCTATTTTCACGGTCGCTTCTTCGGGATGACCGCCAAGACGGCGAAGGCCGAGGCGCACCGACTGCTGGAACAGTTTCGGCTGACCGATCGCGCCCGCGTTCCGGTCCTCGCGTTGAGCGGCGGCATGGCGCAACGGCTGATGGTGGCGCGGGCGATCATGCACCGGCCTGCGATCCTTTTCCTCGATGAGCCGACCGCGGGGCTCGATCCCCAGAGTCGGATTGCGCTTTGGGAGATACTCGGTGAGCTGCATCGAGACGGTCAGACCATTCTTCTCACGACCCACTACATGGAAGAGGCCGACCAACTCTGTGACCGCCTCGCCATCATCGACCACGGGCGCCTCCTCGCGGCCGACACGCCGAGCGCGTTGAAGCGGTCGGTTGGGGTGGAGGCGATGGTCACGATCACGGCGGTGGGCGACCTCGACCAACTCGCGTCGGTGTTGCGCAGCGGTGTGGCGGCGGCGTCCAAGGTCGAAGTGGGTGACGGTGTGGTCCGGCTCTGGTCGCCGGGTACCGCCGGGATCCTGCCCCAGATCATCGGCGTCGCCGAAGCCGCCGGGTTCACCGTCACCGATCTCTCTGCCACTGCGCCGACACTCGAAACCGTGTTCATCCAGCTCACTGGAAAGGACCTGCGCGAATGACCGTCACCGCATCGTCCGAGTCATCGGCTTCGACGCCGCCACCGAGCCGTGCCGATCTCGTGCCGACGCGCTCGCCCCATGCCGCCGCGCGCGTCGCGTTTCTCGCACTGTTGTTGCGGGACCTGGTGGTGCTGCGGAAGAACGCCAAGGAGTTCATTCCGCGCACGCTGCTCCAACCGTTGTTGCTCGTCTTCGTGTTTGCCTACGTGTTTCCCAAGATCGGCCAGGGTGTTGGCGGGGGAGACCGCGCCGCCGATTTCTCGACCGCACTCGTTGCCGGAGTCGTCGGCCTCGCCATCATCTTTCAGGGCATCCAGTCCGTCGCGTTGCCGATGGTGCAGGAGTTCGGGTACACCCGCGAAATCGAAGATCGCGTCCTGGCGCCGATGCCCGTCGCGTTGGTTGCGCTCGAGAAGGTCACGGCGGGTGCGTTGTACGGCGCAGTCTCGGCGGCGCTGGTGTTCCCGATTGCCACCATCGTGCCCGCGACCCCCGTGCACCTGGATATCAACTGGCCCGTGCTCCTCACGCTCACGCCGCTCGCCTGCTTCATGTGCGGCTCGCTCGGGCTTGCGTTCGGGACGCGCTTCGAGCCGAGAACGGTGCCGGCGCTGTTCGGCATCGTCGTTTTGCCGCTCACGATGCTGGGGTGCATCTACTACCCGTGGCAGTCGCTCCACGCTGTCCCGTGGTTGCAAAAGCTCGTCCTGGTGAACCCCCTCGTCTACATGTGTGAAGGATTCCGGGCTGCGCTGACCAAGGGCCCGCACATGAGCCTGTGGGCTATCTATCCCGCCGTCGCCGGCTTCGCCGCGTTGTTTCTCGCCGTCGGCCTCTCCGGGTTTAGGAAGCGAGTCCTCGCATGATTTCCGCTCTTGTGACTCGTCACAGGCCGCTCGGGCCCCGGTTCGGGGGCGCGGACTGCCGAAAGCGCGTGCTTCGTGTCCCTCACCTTCGGTTTCCCGCTCTTGCGACAGCGCCGAAGTGAGCCCATGGCACTCCGGAGCACCGAGACGGCGAGCGGAGGCGCCGAAGTGATAGTCGCAAGAGCGGGAACATTGAAGCTCCGGGAAACGCCGTCTTCCCGGGGGGTGAATTAGTGGCTAAGGTCCCCCGCCGTGACGGGGGACCTCACAGTGACTTTTCATGGCGTGCGCGGTTCGACGCCCTGCGACGGTGACGATCTCGCGCGCTACGGCGGAAATACGTCGTGTGTCGCGGTGGAACGTCCCGGCGAGGCGCCGATCGTGTTCGACCTGGGCACCGGTCTGCGGAACTACGGCACGGCACTTGTCAACGAGGGTCGGGCCGAGGCCTTCCAGGCATCGGTGTTGCTGAGCCATTTGCACTGGGATCACGTGCAGGGTTTGCCGTTCTTCGTACCGCTCCACCATCCCGATGCGTTCGTGGAGATCTACGGGCCCCGCCAGAACGAAGGCCCGATCGGAGAGGTGTTCGCCGGAATGATGCGGCCTCCGTACTTTCCGATCCGGCCCGATCAGCTGAACGGCACCGTCAATTTCCAGGACGCCGGCGACGACGACTTCGCGGTCGGTACCGCCAAGGTGCGGTCCCGCTGGATCCGTCACGTCGGCCCCATGCTGCTCACCGAGAACCGCATCACAGCGGAACAACTCCACGGAGCCCTGGTCTCACAGCGGCAGCATGGAGGGAATCTCGACGCCACCCTCGTCAGGCTTGGCTTCGT
>JANLTQ010000263.1:0-17409 GCA_031363005.1 Acidimicrobiia bacterium
GGGGGGGGGGGGGGGGGGTGGGCGCCGCGGCCGGGGGGGGGGCGGGCGCGGCGGGGGGGGCGGGCCGCCCCCCCCCCCCCCCACGACTCTGACTGCGTCACCCCGGCCCGCCGTTCGAAATGGCGACCGGTCGGGGTCGGGTGAGATCACTCACCCGACCCCGCATTCATCACTCCGCTTACGCGGACTGACGCTGTGCGAGCACCTCTTGCACTGAGATCAGTGGTGAGAGGAGCTCGGGAGGGCGGACCTTCGGAGGTCGACCCCGGTTCCGCTTCTGGGCGAGGATCTTCCCGTTGGCGAGAAGCTCACCGCCCCAGACGCCCCAAGGCTCACGCCGAACCAGCGCGGCCTCGAGGCAGTCGTTCATGACCGGGCACTCGCGGCAGAACGCTTTGGCCCGGGCAATGTCGTCGAGCTGCTCCGAGAAGAACAGCTCGGTGAGGGCGGCGGAACCATCACGGCACAGGGCCAGGTCACGCCATTCCTCGGTGTCGGTCATTTCCCACTGCAGTGCAAACATTTGGTGCCCCTTGGTTTCGGTGTTCGGTGCCTGGTCGGTGTGCTCGGGTGATCGAAAACGCCCGTGATTCCGGGCCGGAAATACAGAAAGGCCGCCGGGTTGCCCCGGCGGCCTGGTCAGTGCTTGCAGTAGCTACGTTGCGCTACGGCGAGAAGATCAGGGGCCGGGGCCGACGCTTCGAACCGGTGACATTTGCCCAGAAAATCGGGGCAATCGTCCGCGACACGGTCGTCGGAGTGGTCGGCATCACGCACAGTCCGAGGGCATACGCGCGCGCAAACCCAGCGTCGTGCTGGTGCTGGTGAGCGGCGAGGCGATGCATCCTGGACATTCCTGTGAGTCGTCGGCGTGCGGTATCCGGTCGGGTGACCGGAGAGGAGACTTTCAGACCCAGTGGGGTCGGGTCAACCGATTTTATCGGCGGCCGGGCCCGAGCCCTGGATACCCGATGTTCGAGCCAGCTCGAGGATGGCCTCGTGCACCGCACGGGGGCCAACGACGATGTCGCCGGATTCGAGCCAGGCGCGATCGTCACCGACCCAGTCGGTCACCACACCGCCGGCCTCGCGCACGAGCAACGCGCCGGCGGCGACATCCCACGGACCGAGGCGCAGCTCGAAGTAACCGTCGAACACTCCCGCCGCGGTCCACGCGAGATCGAGACTCGCCGCGCCCGCACGGCGCAGGTCCTCGAACGCGCGAAGTGCGCGTCCGAACATGTTGAGATAGCGGTCCTTCAGATCAGGATGACGGAACGGAAAGCCCGTTGCCACCATCGCCTGCGCCGGTGCGCGCGTGGAGATCGCAAGGGGGACACCGTTGCGGGTCGCTCCCCCGCCGAGTGTCGCGACGTACGTGTCGTGCAGCAGCGGCGCGTGCACTACTCCCACGATCGGCACACCGTCGCGCACGAGTCCGATCGACACACCGACGGACGGGAAGCCATGCAAGAAGTTCGCGGTGCCGTCGAGCGGGTCACAGATCCAACCGAGATCCGCGCGAGTACCACCGCTCTCTTCACCGAAGAAAGGGATGTCAGGGGCGGCTTCCGCGAGCAACGACTGGATCGCGCGCTCGCTCGACGTGTCGACGTCACTGACCCAGTCACCGGGCGACTTCTCGCGCACGTTGTCCGGATCATCGAATCCGTTGACGACGATCTCGCCGCCGACGCGCGCCGCGGACTCGGCGATGCGCGCCAGCTCGGCCAGATCGAGCGAACTCATCGGACTCATCCAGCCGCGGAGCGCAGCGCGCCCAGCAGCTGAGTCGTACCGGCCGCGACGAGATGGCGACGGGCATTGGGATCGCTGATACCGAGTGGTCGCTCCTGCACGTCGATCACGTGCGCGCCGGCTTCGAGACAGATGAGGTACCCGCCGAGGTAGTCCCAGGGCGCGTGCACGCTTGCGCTGTCCAGATACCCGTCGAACACTCCGGCCGCAACATCGCAGAGCGCGAGCGCGCACGATCCGAGCGCGCGGAACTGCTTCCACTGCAGCATCCGCGACGGGAACGAGCTGAGCGCAACGAACGCGTTCTCGACGCGCGTGACGTCGGTGGCCGTGAGCTTCTCGTCGTCGCGGAACGCACCTTGGCCGCGGACGGCCGTGTTGACCACACAGGTCGCGTGGTTCACGACCATCGCCACCAACGGACCGTCCTGATCCAATGCGCACAGGCTCGTGGCCCAGTACGGGATGTCTCGCGACGCGTTGCTCGAGCCGTCGATCGGGTCGATGACCACCGTGATATTGGCGTTCGGCATGCCCGACACACCCGACTCCTCGCTCACGATCGTGAGGTCTCGGCCATAGAACACCTCGAGGGCCGCGTGGTCCGCCACGAGGTCGATCGCGTACTGGCCGGGCCGGTTGGTGCGGGCTCGCCGTTCGGCGCCGCGGATCGGATTCACCGCCCGAGTGATCTCCTCGCAGACGTCACCGAACATCTCGATCAACGCACCGGGCTCCATCGGGGGCGAGTCTGGCAGACCGCCGCCCGCCATCGACGCTCCGGCCTCACCTCTGGCGCCGACGGTCTCAGGTCGGGATGACCCGTTCCCCACCGGCGTACACATTCGCCCGGCCGTCGCGCACGAATCCGACCAACGTCATGCCCAGACGAGTGGCCGTGGCCACCGCGAGGCTCGACGGCGCCGAGACCGCGACGAGCACCGTGATCCCCGCCCGCGCCGCCTTCTGCACGATCTCGAAACTGACCCGGCCGGACACGACGAGCACCGAGTCGGAGAGGGGCAGCAGACCGGCCAACGCGGCATTCCCGATGAGTTTGTCGACGGCGTTGTGCCGGCCCACGTCTTCTCGGACCACCAGCAGTTCGCCGGCTGCACTGAACCGACCGGCGCCATGGAGGCCACCGGTCGCGTCGAACACCGTCTGGCCCTGCCGTAACCGGTCCGGGAGTTCCACGAGCGAGCTGAGCGAGACCTTCGGACCGGCAGCGAGCGGCGTGCACATGACTTCGAGCTGATCGAGGCTGGTCTTGCCGCAGATCCCGCAACTCGCGCTGCTCACGAAGTCCCGGGTGCGTTCGGCAACATCGACCGGGCGTCGCGTTGCGACCGTCACGACGTTGTATTCCTGCTCCGCGTTCGGCCCGAGGCAGTACCGGACCTCGGCGAGTTCGTCGGCGCGGTCGATGATCCCCTCGGTCACGCAGAACCCCACCGCGAGTTCGAAGTCGTGACCGGGCGTGCGCATGATCACCGCCAGCGATCGCGCGTCTTGCCCGAGCCCGTGAATCCGAATCTCCATCGGTTCTTCGGTGACGACCTTGTCCGGGCGATCGCGCAAGCCGGCCTCACTCCACGCCTGGACGCGCACCGGCGTTATCGGTTTGCGGGTCACCTCGGGAGCCACGCGCTGCCGCTACCCGTGCACTTCGCGCGCCACCGCCGCCGCGCGTGACGCGGTAGGGAGTTCGATACCGGCGCGGTGGGCGTCCTCGGGGACATCGACGTCGGCGAAGGTTCCCGGCGCGAACCCGCCGAGCTCGAGCACGTCGTCGAACGATGCCACCAACGCGTGCAGCGCCAGCTCGCCGTCGGCCACCAACTTGCGCGCCGCGGCCACGGCGCGCGGCCCGTAGCGGGCGCACACGTACTGACGGCGACCGTCCTCATCAACGGGTACGACGAGCTCAGCGTGCGCGGGCGCGGCGATCAGCGCGTCGATGGCCGGCTCGACCCACGGCAGGTCGCACGCCAACAGCAATACCGCGCGCGGTGGGTCAGTCGCCGCGTCACGCAACGCATTTGCACCCGCGACGAGTGCGGCGAGCGGTCCCGCCCCGGCCGGCGTTTCGCGCACCGATCGCAACCCGGTGACGCCCGCGCCGACCTCGACCACCTCACCACACCGTTGCGTGAGCAGCCTCGCAGCCCGAGCCGCAAGGGATTCGCCGTCGAGGAGCAGCGTGGCTTTGTCGACACCGAGGCGCCGGCTCGATCCGCCCGTCAACACCAGTCCGGCGACGCCACTCACCGGGACGGGTCGATGACCGGCGAGGGGTCGACCGGCGAGGGGTCGACCGGCGACGGGGGAACGTCGGAACCGGAGCTGAGGGTGCGGACCACCCACACGCGCTGGCGGCGCGCGAGATCCACCGTGACGGTGGTGCCGATGGAGTCCACGGTCAGCACGACTCGGGCGTCGTCGCCGACCTCGACGGTCGACTGCGCGACCACCGCCGCGGCGACCATCGCGAGTTGCGGGCGCGCCGCTTGTTCGGCCATCCACTGCGGGCGGTTGCGGCCGCGCAGGACGTCGTCGTCGGTCATGCGGTACACCGCATCGAAGTCACGGTTGGCGAGCGCGCGCACGTACCCGATCGCCACGTCGGTTGGCGTCGGGCCCGGGTCGCGCGCCACACCGAGGACCACGCTGAATCCCAGGAGCACCACGAGCGAGAGCACGATCACCATCGTCATGGCGCCACTCCATCGATCGCGGCGGCGAGCTCGAAGTCCCAGTCGGTCAGACCACCGACATCGTGGGTCGTGAACAACACGCGGACCTTGCGCCAGCGAATGTCGAGATCCGGGTGATGGTCTTTCGCCTCGGCGAAGAAACCGATCCGGACGACGAAGGCAATCGCATCCGCAAAGCTCGGACACTCGTACGTCCTCACGATGGCATCACCGTCGAGGGTCCACCCCGGAACGCTCGCGCACCGCTCCGCAATCTCCCCGGCTTCGAGACGCGTGCGCATGCGCCGAGGCTACGCGGCGGCCGGCGCGGGACGAGCGTCGGGCTCCGGCTGGGTTTCGACTTCGGTTTCGGAGCGATGCCGTCTCGCCCACCACCAGATCGCCGCACCACCGATGATCGGTGCGGCGGCCATCGTGGAACCGGCCACCTGCACCCCGGCCCCGGCTGCAACCAGCCCGACGAGTGGGAGCGACACGAGGTCGCCGAGGTTGTGCAGTGTGGCGTCGATGGCGAAGATCCGACCGTGGGTCTCGACGGGCGCGGCGCGTTGCAACAGCGTCCGGAACGGCGCGATGAAGCCGGCGGTGACCACTCCCCAACCGACGATGCCACAGAAGGCCACGATCTCGTTCGACGTGCTGACGTACACCAATGCCGCAACCCCGGACCCGATCGCAGCCACACACACGACCGTCATCCGCACGGCGCGGTCGCCCATGCGAGTGATCACCGCACCCGCGGCGAGCAGTCCCACCCCGAAGCTCGTCTGGAGAAGCGCGAACGTGGATGGCGTGCCGTGCAGCACCTCGCGGACATAGATCGGTTCGACCACGATGAATGCGCCCCAGATCAGGTACACGCTCACCCCCAACAGCAACAACCGACGGACCTGCGGGCGTTGGGCCACGACCCGAAACCCTTCCCGCAGGTCGTCCTTCACCCGACGCATCTCACCGTCGGCCGTCGGCGGCGTCACGGCCGGACCGATGTGGAACGGCAGCAGGACCGCGATGCCGACGAGGTAGGTCAACGAATCGACAACGAACGCACCCTCGAACCCGAAGGCGCCGATCGCACCTGCGGCAAGGAGCGGCCCGAACGCGATTGCGGATTGACTCGCAGTGGCGAGAAGCGCGTTCGCGCCGGCGAGTTGGTCGTCGTTGACGAGGCGCGGCGGGAGCGATTGGAACGCCGGCTCGGCGAAGGCCTTCGTCACACTGTCCAACGCTGCCAGCGCGACGAGCGCCTCGAACGACCCGGCGAGGATGAACAGCAGCGCAACACCGGCCGCGGCACCGTCGGCGAGGATCAGGACGCGCTTCGGTCCGAGGCGGTCGACGGGGACGCCGGCCAGCGGCCCGAGAAGCACCGGCGGCAACGCCCACGCCAAGCCGAGGATGGCGAGCTCAGCCGGCCCGGCGTTGAAGTGGAAACTGGCGAAGCCCCAGATCGCCACGAGCGCGCACCAACTCCCGATGGCGTTCACCGCCTGCCCGAGAACGAGCAGCCGCAAGCGACGGTCGCGGAGCAAGGACATGCCTCAACGGTAGATCCCGGACCAGTTTTCCGCCGAGCGATTTTCGGGTGCAGCCGTCCAGGGCGCCGACTCACCCGTCGCGACTTTTTGTCTCTCGGGTTGTGTTTTCGACGACCAACAGACAAAAAGTGGTGCGGCGAGAGCCTCGACGGCGTGACGTTCGGCACCTTGGTGCGGTGACGCCCACGTGTGAGGCCCAACCGGACCTCAACGCGTGCATACGTCGACTCGCGGCCGGCGCGAGCGGCCATACGATGCGCCGATGACGTGCGGGTCCTGTGGTTCGAACACTCCGGCTGACGCGCGGTTCTGTCCGGCGTGTGGGCACCCGATCGTGGCGCGCCACGACGAGCGCAGGGTCGCGACGGTGTTGTTCGCCGATCTGGTCGGTTTCACCCGGCTCTCCGAGAGCGCCGACCCGGAACATGTGAAGAACCTGGTGGACCTCTGCTTCGAACGGCTCGCGGCCGATGTCGTCTCCTACGGCGGCCAGGTGGACAAGGTGATCGGCGACGCGCTGGTCGCGATCTTCGGCGCACCGGTCGCCCACGAAGACGACGCCGAGCGCGCGGTGCGCGCGGCGCTACGCATGCAGGAACACCTCGAACGACTCGGCACCGAGACCGCAACCGAAGTCCGCATGCGGATCGGCGTGAACACCGGCGAGGTTCTGGTCGGAGCAATGCGCGCCGGCGGCGACTACACCGCGATGGGCGACGTGGTGAACACCGCGAGCCGGTTGCAGTCGATCGCGCAACCCGGACAAGTGGTGGTCGGGCCCGCGACGTACGCGGCCACCGCGGCGGCGATCGCGTACGAACCGTTGGGCGCGCTCTCAGTGAAGGGACGCGAGGAAGCCGTCGACGCGTGGCACGCCACCGGTGCGGTTGCGCCTCCCGGGTCCCGGCGCGCTCGTCCGCTGACACCGCTCGTCGGCCGCGACGACGAACTCGCGATGTTGTGCGCGTCGCTGACCACGACGGTGACGCGCAAGCGGACCCACTTCATCCTCATGGTCGGCGAGGCCGGCGTCGGCAAGACCCGGCTCGCCAACGAGCTCGGACAGAGCGCGGAGGACGAACACGGCGCTCGCGTCTTGACCGGGCACTGCATTCCGTACGGCGAGAGTGACGCCTGGTACCCGATCGCCGCGATGATCGCGAGCGCGTGTTGCGTCGGGCTCGAGGATGACACCGAGACCCAACGCGCCGCGGCTCGGATCGAGACCGCCGCGGTCTTGGAGCTCCACATCGACGACCCCGAGGTGGGCCGGATCACCGACGGCCTCCTGCACATCATGGGCAAGCCGAGCAACCTCGAGACGGTCGACCCCGGACGCGCGCACGAAGACTCGCTCCGCGCGGTCCTCGCGTTCATGGCCGCGCTCGCCTCCCAACGACCCCTCATGCTCATCCTCTCGGACCTGCACTGGGCCGATTCGGAACTGCTCGACTTCCTCCCCCGGTTCCTCCAGCGCGTCGCCGGTATGCCGGTGATCCTGCTCGCCACCGCGCGGAGCGAGTTCGCCGACGAGTGGACGCCGCCACCCGGCCGGCACAACGTCGTCAACGTCCACCTCGATCCACTCGACGCCGACGACGCGGACGAACTCCTCGCCGCGCTCCTCCCCGACGCGGACCCCGAGGTGCGCGCCGCGTTGCGTGAGCGATCCGGTGGGAACCCGTTCTTCGTCGAGGAACTCGCCGCCATGGCCGGTGAGGACTCTGGACGTCCCACCGGTGAACTCCCCGCCACGCTCCACGGCTTGGTCGCCGCCCGACTCGACCGCCTCCGGCCGGCCGAACGATCAGTGCTCGAAGACTGCGCAGTCATCGGCGCGAGTGGTCCTGTGAATCTGGTCGAGGTGCTCGCATCGAGCCACGGTTCGGACACGGAGGCCACCTTGAGCGCACTCGCCGATGCCGGCCTTCTCGAGCTCGAGCACGGCGAGTTCTCGTTCCGCAACGAACTCACTCGCGAGATCGCGTACGGCACCCTCACCAAGGCCGAACGGGCTCGGCGCCACAACCTCCTGGCCAAGACCCTCGCGAAAGAAGGCGAGCGCACCGGCCGGATCGAGGAGGTGATGGACCGCCTCGGGTACCACTTCAACCTCGCCGCGTCGCTCATGACCGAGCTCGGCAGTGGAGCGGGCCTGCCGCCAGACATGGCGCGAGAGGCCTCGTCCTTCCTCGGACGCGCGGCGCACCGGGCCGAACAACGCGAAGACTGGAAAGCTGCGGAGCACCACCTGGACAGCGCGATCCCGCTGGTCGCGGCGGACGAACGCGAGCAACTGCTCGAGTTCCATCTCTCGCGCGCGCGTGCCCGTGCCGAGCAGCGCAAGACCCCGGCGGCGCGCCATGACCTCGCCAAGGTGGAACGGCTGGCCCGAGAGCTCGGCAACGTCCGCGCGCAGGCCGGCGCCACCACGATCTTGGGCGACGTGCAGTTCAAGGAGGGCGACCTCCCCACCGCGACCGACACTTTGGATCGGGCGATCGCGCAGTGGCGCGCCATCGACGATCAGGCAGGGTTGGCCGAAGCGCTGCGGTTCTCCGGGATGACGGCGTTGTTCCGCGGCAATACCGACAAGGCCGGCGTCGACATCGACGAAGCGTTGACGTTGTTCCGGTTGTGCGGAGATCGGCGCGGCGAGGCGTGGGCGTTGCAGAACTTGGCGTGGCTCTCCTTCATCCAGGGCGAGTACGACGTCGCCGAAGCGCGGCTCGAGACCTCGGCCGCAACCTTCACCGACCTCGGCGACTGGGGTGGTGTTTCCTGGGCGCTCGGTCTGCTCGCCTGGGTTCGATTCACGCAGGGGCGGATGGAGGAGTCGCGCGATCTCGCAGTCCGCATGGAGCAGGAAGCGCGAGAACTCGGCAACCGGTGGGCGGGCGCAATGATGAACGTCCTCCTCGCCAACATCGGCGTTTGGACCGGTGACCCCGAGTCCGCGATGGACCAGGCGCGCGAGGCCGTCGAGGTGTTCCGCGCCCTCGGCGACCCGTGGGGTGAACTCCAGGCAATGAGTCCCCTCATCCTCGCCCAGACCCTCTCGGGCCACTACGACCGTGCGCTCGCACTCATCGACGAAGTCGAGACCGTCGGTTTCCAGGTGCTCGACTTCTCGATGACGCAGTTGCCATCCCTGATTCGGGTCGCGATCGCGGTGATGACCGGTTCGGACGGCGCGTACCAGTTGGCCATGGAGACGCTCGGCGACCTCGACGGCAAGCGATTCATCAACGACGAGCAGCGCATGCTCCTTGGGTTAGCTGCTCTGCAGGAGGGCAAGCTCACGATCGGCCACGATCTGCTGAACCGGGCCCGCAGCCTGGCCTTCGGAGCCGGCAGCGACGTCGCCAACAATGTCGCGCTTGCGATCGCGCTCGTCGCCACCAACCGGGCGGACGAAGCGTTGACGCTCACCGACGAAATCGAGTCGGCACTGGTCACGTACGCCGATCGCTTCCGTCATGCGCTCGTGCGGGCGTTTGCCTTCAACCGACGAGGCGAATCGGCCGCAGTGGAGCGCGAGCTCAGTCGAGCGACAGCCATCGTCGACGACACCGGGTCGGTGCTCGACCAAGCCATTGTGCGGCTGGGCGCGGCGTCGATCTGGGGTGCATCGGCTCGCACGGACGCCGCAACGGCCGAGGCGCACGATCTCCTCGCGGGCAGCGGCGTCGATCCGGTCGGCTGGCTCCGAGTGTTCGCCGCCATGACCGCGCCCGCCGGCTGAGAACTCGCGCGAACCCGACCTCACTCGGCGAAGGTCGCCGCCGGATCCGGATCGGTGCCGTCGACGCCGAGATGGAATCGGTTGAGGAACCAGTGGCCGAGCGGACCGATCCCGATGCCGAAGACGAGCGTGCCGATCCCGACGTCACCCCCGAGTGCCCAGCCCACGATGAGCGCGCCGAGTTCAAGGCCCGTGCGCACCAACCAGATCGGTATTCCGCGCGCGGCGATGCCGGTCATCAACCCATCGCGAGGTCCGGGACCGAGTCCCGCGCCGATGTAGAGGCCGACGCCGAGCGCGATCGCCACCACGCCGCCGACCAGCATCGCCCACTGCGCGCCGACCGCATGCTGGGGTGAGACGCGCGCGAGGACGGCATCCGTGATGAGGCCGACGGTGAGCGTGTTGAGAACCGTTCCCAACCCGAGCCGTTGGCGCATCGGGATCCACAGCACCAGGATGACCAATCCGAGCAGGACCACGACGCTGCCGAAGCTGATACCCAGGCGCGTGGCAAGACCTTGGTGCAAGACATCCCATGGACTCACTCCGAGTCGGGCGCGCACGGTGAGGGCGATGCCGCCGCCGAGGAAGATCAGGCCGAGCGCCAACCGCGGGAGCCGGCGGCGGAGTTCGAAAACGTTGAGCGGCGCCAGCCGGCGATAGTCAGGCGGGTCTGCCGCCATCAGCGGCCGGTTCCAAGTTCGATGCCCGAGATCACGCGCGGGAGCTTGGCGCGAGCGCGACCTCGACTTCGATCTCAACGGCTGCGCCGCGCGGAAGTGCCGCGACCCCGATCGCCGACCGAGTGTGGCGCCCGGCGTCACCGAACACGCTGAACAACCGGCGGCTGGCACCATCGATCACCGCCGCCTGCTCGACGAAGCCGGGCGCGCTCACGACGAATCCGATCACGCTCAGCACGCGCGTGACGCGATCGAGACCACCGAGCTCGGCACTGAGCACCGAGAGTGCGTTCCGGGCACACCAGTCGGCCGCGATCGCGCCCTCGTCCACGGTCACGCCGGCGCCGAGCACCCCGGGGTACATGACCACACCGTCGGCGCCGCGCGGGAGCTGCCCGGACGTGCGCGCCCGACCGTCGTGCACGACCACTGCGTCGAGGGGCTCGTGCGGCGGGAACGGACCGGGCAGGGCGATCCCCAACGCGACGAGTCGATTGGCGATCGTCACAACCACTGCTCGAAAAAGTCGATCATGACCGCACCGTCCCAGCGGTGATCACCGTCGAACTCGTAGTGCCGCAGTGCCGCCTTCGGCGCACGCATCGCGCTGTAGACAGATTCCAGCTGCTCGACCGCGGTCCGGGCGGCGTCGATCGGCACGAGTGGATCAGCAGTACCGGACTCGATCAGGAGCGCCCGCGGGGACACGAGCGCGCCGAGGTCGACGTGGTCGATCACGCCGATCATCCCGAACACAACCTCGGAACCACACAGGTTGAACGGAACCTGATGGGCCGCC
Source organism: Acidimicrobiia bacterium (assembly GCA_031363005.1). GTDB lineage: Bacteria > Actinomycetota > Acidimicrobiia > IMCC26256 > JAENVU01 > JAENVU01. The sequence goes on from JANLTQ010000263.1 coordinate 11,244, forward strand.
CGCCACGACGAATAGGCGCCGGAGACGACCGCCGCACGAATCCGCGTGTCGAACGCGGCGAGGAACAACGCCATGGTGGCGCCGAGAGAAAAGCCGACCGCGCCGAAACGCGCAGGATCGACGAGCGGATGCTCTTCCAGCACATCGAGACAACGCGCCAGGTCGTAGAGATTGCCGCTTAACGGGTGGCGCCCGGCCGCGACCGCAGCGACAAGGTTGGCATCGCACCCGTCCTTCCCCTCCGGCACCGGGTCTGCTCGCTCACCGAATCCGCGCAGGTCCGGGACGATGACGACGTAGCCCGCCTCCGCGAGGGTGCGTGCGTACGCTCCGGGACGCATGATCTCGTCCTTTCCCGGACCGTGACCGTGGATCGCCAACACCGCCGGTCCGGGTCGCCGCCGCGCCGTCGGTGTCAAGAGGAACGCGGGAACACTCATGGTCGACTCGGAGTCGAACACGAGTCGCTCGCTGATGAACCCCGAGGTCTCGACCCGGTCGGTCAACTCGGCGTTGAGCGGTACCGACGCGGGAAACTCACCGAGCAGGTCGGTCAAGCGACCCCGGGTCCGCGATCGCCATCCCGGGACCGATGCCGCATTGGTCGGCACCAACTCCTCGGGACGCGCCGAGTCGAGTTCGAGCATGGATTGCGCCCACGGCGAGAAGTTACGAACGCGGCTCGGTGGCAATACCCACTCGTCGTCGTCGGGCTCCACCACGAACTCGTCCTTCGCGTCGATGTCCGTACCGTCGTCGGTCGCCACTCAGGAGCCTCCGGGATCGTGGGTCGGCACGTGCCCCTGAAGGCGCGCGCACCCCGAAAGTAGGTCGCCGTGCTCGCAACGTCGAGGAATCTGTGACCGATCGAGCCGTCTCGTGGGCCCAACGATCCGCCCCAGTAGGGTGCCGAGCGCCCCGAATCATGGTGGCCGAGGCCTGCCCCCCGACCGAGGATCGTCGACCATGCAACCCATCGACGGGCTTCCGAACCTTGCCGGTCCGCTCGGCGACGTCACCACCGCGCGGTTGTCGCTTCGCCGGTTCGCAGAGACTGATCTCGACGGCTTGGCCGCGGTGTTCGCCAAGCCGGAGGTCTGGATGTTCCCATTCGGACGGGCATTCACACGGGAGGAGACGGAGGGGTTCCTGGCCCACCAGATCGCCCATTGGGATACCTGCGCCGTGGGCTGTTGGGTGGTGGAGGAACGGGAGACGAACCGGATCATCGGGTACGCCGGACTCTCGGTCCCGACGTTCCTCCCCGAGGTGCTGCCCACGCTCGAGGTCGGTTGGCGATTCGATCCCGACGTGTGGGGTCAGGGGTACGCCACCGAAGCGGCGCGCGCTGCGCTCCGCGAGGGCTTCGCCACCCTCGGCCTCGACGAGATCTGCTCGCTGCCACAGGTGGAGAACCACGCGTCGGTTCGGGTTGCGGAGCGCATCGGTATGTGTCGCGATCGCGTCGTCACCATCCCGGCCACGGATCGGCGCGGCGCAGTTGATGCCGTGGACTTTCGCATGACGCGCGCGCAGTGGATCTCGTCGGGCTGACCGACGCGCTCGCTCCCCGCAACGCCGGGCGCCCGTCGATCGGTCGGTAGCTCGGTCACGGCCTCGTACCATCACGACGCACCGATCCAACCCAGATCGGCCGAGCGAGATGGGGACGAGCATGGAACTCGACGGCAAGGTTGCGATCGTCACGGGGGCCGGGTCGGGCCTCGGTCGCGCCAGTGCGCAGGCCCTGGCGGCCGCTGGTGCACGCGTGGCGGTCGGAGACGTGGACGACGCCGGTGCCACCGAGACCGTCGAACTCATCACGGGTGCCGGCGGTACGGCGTTCGCCCATCACGTCGACGTGTCGGTGCCGAGCGAGTGTCAGGCGCTCGTGCAGGCCACCGTCGACAACTACGGCGGAGTCAACGTCCTCCACAACAACGCGGGCGTCGCGTGGCCCGGACGGGACGGCTTCGCACCGGACATGGATCCGGCAACCTGGGATCGCATCATCGCGATCAACCTGAGCGGCACGTTCTATTGCTGTCATTTTGCGATCCCCGAAATGGTGCGCGCCGGCGGCGGGTCCATCATCAATACCGCGTCGTCAATGGCCCACCTCCCGCTCGGTGGCCTCGACGGCTACGCGGCGAGCAAGGGTGGCGTGGCGTTGCTCACCAAATCCATGGCACCGAGCGCCGGTCGGAGCGGGATTCGTGTGAACGCGATCAGTCCGGGATACGTGGACACGCCGATGAACGAGATGATCTGGGGCAACGACGCGGTGAAGCACGCGTTCGACCTCGGACACGCGACCGGCTTGCAAGACGCCGAGGAAATCGCCGACATCGTGGTGTTCCTGGCGTCCGAGGTGTCGCGGAGCTTGACCGGCGCAGTCCTCAACTGCGATCGCGGCTGGACCGCGTTCAAACAGCCGGACCTCCTGCGCGGGTTCTGAGCGCTGTCGCTCCCGTACGCGTCACTCCAACCGCAGTGCCGTTCAGCGGAAGTAACTGTTCGGTGCGTAGCCGTCGGTCTTCACACTGCGTTGCTCGATCCGCCAACCACCGTCGGCCGGCACGAAGCGGTCCCGGTATCGGCCCCAGTGATCGACGCCGATGTCCGTGATCACCTGGAAGTAGCTCGAGACCGCGGCACGCTCGGATGACTCGACGTCGATCAACACGTTGGTCACGCAATGGCGGAGGTGTGTGAAACCCGGTTGAGCGCCGGCGCCGACTCCGGAGAAGAACTCACGCAATGCGGCGCGACCGAAGTGCTCGGTGCTGCCGACGACGATGAGGCCACCGGTCTCGGTGAAACACGCGACCATGTCGTCGAACCGGCCCGAATCACCGGCGTGGTTGTAGCGGGCGACGGTGTCCCGGATGCATTCGCGGGCCACGAGCTCCCAGTTCTCCATGCCCTGAACCTACGAGGCCTGGTGCAGTCGAACGTACGTTCGACTACGGTCAGCGACCGTGCCCGCTCCCGCCGCCACGATCCTGCATGCGGATCTCGATGCCTTTTACGCCTCGGTGGAACAGCTCCTCGATCCGAGTCTGCGGGGCAGGCCCATTGCGGTCGGTGGCGGGGTGGTCCTCGCCGCCTCGTACGAAGCCAAGGCCTTTGGCGTCTCCGGCGGGATGTCCGGACGTCGAGCACGCGAGCTGTGTCCCCACCTGCAGTTCGTCGGCGGCCACTTCGACGAGTACCAACGCCTCGGCGATCAGGTCATCGAAGTCCTCAACGACTTCACGCCACTCGTCGAACGCATCTCGATCGACGAAGCCTTCCTCGACGTCACCGGGTCCGTGCACCTCTTCGGCTCGCCGCGAACGATCGCCACCACGATCCGCGCTCGGGTCCTCGCCGAGACCGGTCTCGCGATCTCGGTCGGGGTGGCAACCACGAAGCATCTGGCCAAGGTCGCATCGCAGGTGGCCAAACCCGACGGGCTCGTCGTGGTGGAGGCCGGGACCGAGACCGAGTTTCTTGATCCGCTCCCTGTGGGCCTGGTGTGGGGCGTCGGCCCGGTGACGCAGGCGCGGCTGGCCGGCCAGGGCATCCACACGATCGGGGCACTCGCCGCGACCTCGCCCCAGGCGTTGCGCCATCTGCTGGGGCACGCCATCGGCGACAAGCTCGGCTCGCTCGCGCTCAACGCCGACGTCCGGCGCATCGAGACCCGCTGCCGCGCTCGGTCAGTGGGCGCGCAGTCTGCGCTCGGCCGTCGAGCGGTGGACGACGCGGTCCTCACGGCGACGTTCGGTCATCTCGCCGACCGTCTCGCCACACGGCTGCGAGCGAAGGAACGAGCCGGCCACACCGTCACCGTGCGAGTGCGCTTCGCCGACATGAAGTCCGTCACCCGCTCGACCACACTCCGCAGCGCAGTCGCGTCGACGCGCACGCTGACCGACATCGGTGTCGGGTTGGCGCAGTCCGCGTGCGCCGATCACTCCGAGCAACGTGAGATCAGCCTGCTCGCGATCTCGGTCTCCCATCTCGTCCCCGAGTGTCCCTTGCAACTCGAGTTGCCGCTCGGACTGGACCCCGACGAACATCGCGTCGGAACCGCACGCGGTGACGCGCGGCGTGAGCTCGACCGTGCGGTGGACGCAGCCCGGGCCCGCTTCGGCTCGGATGCGGTCGGGTACGCGCCCGTCCTGCTGCGCAAGGGCGGTGGAGTGCCGGACGCGTTCCGAGAACTCGCCGAGGCCAAAGACCGGGACCTCTGAACCGATCACACCGTCCCGGCGATGGGACTGGCGCAGTCCGAGTCAGGCCGCCGAACGGTGAGCGACCGGAGCCAACAACGAGGACTGGCCGGCCGACCAGTGATTCAGCAAGTGTTCGCTGAACCGTCGCTCCACCTCCATCAGGGCGCGCGCCCCGAACATCACCGTTCCCCCGCTCCCCGGTTCGTGCTCCAAGAAACCGGCGACGAGTTCGGTTTGCGCAATCTGTTCGTGCCAGGCGTCAGCTTCCACGTGCACGTCGTAGAACTGTCGGCCGTCGAGCGCGATACCGAACCGATCCAACGCGCGCGAGTACCGGCTCATCGGGCCCACTGACGTCATCTCGAACAGCGCGAGATGTCCGATGCAGGCGGCACGCCATTGGCGATGGAGTCCGAACATCGTGACCAAGTTGCCGGTAGCGAGCGTCGCCGCCGGAAGCAGGTCGCGGTAGGCGCCGTAGGTGGAATCCAGACCGAGTGCACGCATCGTCGAGCCGAAGAGTTCGGCGTGCATTGCCTCGGCGCGTCCCTCTCCATATTCGTCGTACTGGATCGTCACCGCGGCCGCCTTCGACCGTCCACGCAGGCGCGGGATCATCCACGTGTGGGGATCCGCCTCCTTGCGCTGATACTCCGAGCGGTGCACGCAGAACTCTTGGAGCTGAGCGATCGTGCCCGACTCCAGCATGTATCCCGACAGCGATACCCCTCCGCCCGACGTGGTGAGGTCGTTGAGGGCCGGCACGACGTCCTCGTCGCTGATGATGCGATCCGGGGCCCCGACTTCGTCGACCAACCGCCGGACAAAGCCGCGTTCAAGTCGCCGACGAAGTGCGAGCAGATCCGGGGACCACTCCCACTCGTCGTCGACGTCCCGAAACGATTCGTAGTGCAGCTCGTAACAACAGGCCAGCGCGAGTTGCGCGTCGTCACTGGTGAGGACGTCGAGGTCCTCGATCCACGGCGATCGGAAGGCATGAGGATGCCGCGCCAGCGCATGGATCACCGCTTCGCTGATGGGCCCGCGCGGCTCAGGTAACGCCGGACGGGCGGGCCCACTCATGCGGACGCTCGAGCGCCCGCCGACTCGGCGACACGACGCAGACGCTGGAGGGCGAGCGCATTGCGCACACTGAGCAGTGGCTCGCTGACAACTTTCGGCAGCCAGGCGAACGGACCGGAGAGTGGATGCTCGGTGATGGTCACGACACTCCCCGACTCGGCCGGTTCGACCTCAAGGTCGACCCGAGCGACGCCGATCGGACGAAAGCGAACTTCGAGCGCCAGATGCTGGGGCCGATCACGTTCAAGCACCTTCGAAGAGTCGTGGATCTCGCCGGCTGCGGTACCTACGGCGTGATGAAATTGTGAACCGACCGCCGGCCAGTTCGGATCGACCCGACGAACCCGGCGGGTGCCGACCACCCACTTCGGGTACGCGCAGGCGTCGTCCAACACGTCGAACACTTGCTCCGGCCCCACTCCAATCTGCACCGAGTTCTTAGACATTGCGCCTCCCTGAGAGATGGGACGTCGGCCCGTCCGATCGTCCGGACCGGCCGACGCCCACCACGCGGTCAGGACTGGGTGTCGCGGAGCCGCTTCACGGTGTCGTGAGCGGCGTTCACTGCGGTCTGCTGGCGGGTGATCACGGCGCGCAGTCCGGCCGAGATGTCCTCGTCCAATGCCTTCGCGTACTCGGACTTGGCGTGGTCCTCGCCCTGCTCGGCGACGTCCAGGACACCGTCGACGTCAGAGCCGGAGATCTTGTCCTTGACGGTCATCCAACCGCGGTGGATCGCGGCGGCGACGGAGCTGGACTTCTCGGCGTCGTCTCCATAGCTGGCTGCGAGACCCTCGAGCTCGGTCGCGAACTGACCGCGCTGCTCCGAGAACTCGCGAAACTGACCGGCGAGGTCGTCC
>JANLTQ010000264.1:0-4396 GCA_031363005.1 Acidimicrobiia bacterium
TCGCAACCACCTGGCAGTTGGCGGGTTTTCGCACCCATCTCCGTGCGCCCGGCGACTACGTCACACATGCATTCGCCGGGTTCCGCATCCTCGTCGTGGTGAACCCGAACGGAGAACTTCGTGCGTTTCACAACGTGTGTCGCCATCGGGCGGGACCGTTGGCCACCGAACCCACCGGTCACTGTCAGGTCATCATCTGTGGATACCACGGGTGGACCTACGACCTCGACGGCGGTCTCACCCGGGCGCGTGACTTCGGTGCCGAAGACTTCGACCCCGAAGAGTTCGGTCTGCTGCCCATCGCGGTCGACGAGTGGCGGGGGCTGGTGTTCGTCCGCGTCTCGCCGGACGGCCCGAACCTGCTGGACGAACTCGGTGGCTTCGCGGCGCGATGCGCGGACCAACCGATCGGGTCGCTGACGTACAGCCAACGGCTCACCCACACCATCGACGCGAACTGGAAGACCTACACCGACAACTACAGCGAGGGCTACCACATCCCGTTCGTGCACCCGGGTCTGCACGCGCAGATCCGGACGAGTGAATATCGCGTCGACGTCGGCGACGGTTTCACCGAGCACCGGGTCCCCACACGCGACGGTGCCACTGCGTCCGGGGTGTGGCTCTGGCGCTTTCCCAACCTCGCGCTCAACATCTATCCCGAGGGCATGAACGTGGAGCGGTGGATCCCCGACGGTCCGCGCCGTACCACCGTCATCTACGACTGTTTCATCGCGGACCCGGCCGCGACCGAGGCCAACGCCGAAATCATCCGACTCGGCGTTGCCGTCCTCGATGAGGACCGGACGATCTGCGAGCAGGTCCAGGCGAATCTCGAGTCCGGGGTCTACGACCGCGGCCGTCTCAGTCCCCGCCACGAGAACGGCGTGTACGCGTTCCAGACGTGGGTGCGTGACGCGATGGCCGCCAACCCTCAGGACGCGTCGGCGGGATCGAGTTCCAGCGCGAGCGAGTTCACGCAGTAGCGCAAGCCGGTGGGGTTGGGGCCGTAGGGAAAGACGTGCCCCAGGTGTCCACCGCACCGAGCGCACACGACTTCGGTGCGGGCCATGCCGTGACTCACGTCGGTCCGCTCTTCGATGGCGCCTTCTTTGGCCGCAGCCCAGAACGACGGCCACCCAGAACCGGAGTGAAACTTCGTGTCCGACGCGAACAGCTCGGCCCCACAGCCGGCACAGCGGTACAGGCCCTCGGCTTCGGTATCGGTGTACTCACCGGCGAAGGCCCGTTCGGTCGCCGCGCCTCGCAGCACGGCGTACTGGTCGGGCGTCAGTCGTTCCCGCCATTCATCGTCGGTGAGAGCAACAGGAGCAGTGTCTTCGGCCATCTCCAGAGGTTAGAGCCACGCGTCGGCGGGTATCTCCACAGAATCTCCACACGCCAAGCGGGACCCTTTCACGGCGGGTTTCGTATCCTTGAACGGTGACTTCGGCATCGATCGGTTCGCCCTCCCCGCGGACCATTCTCGTGATCGAGGACGAAGGTGCCATCGCCGACGCCATCGCCGCCCGCCTTCGGTCTGAGGGCTACGCCGTCGAGATCGCGGCCGACGGTCCGGCCGGGGTCCGCCGCTGCACCGAGCTGCAACCGGATGCGGTCGTTCTTGACTTGATGCTTCCTGGTCTCGACGGTTTGGAAGTGTGCGAGCGCATCCAAGCCGACCGTGCCGTTCCGGTCCTGATGCTCACTGCTCGCGACTCGGAACAGGATCTCCTCGTCGGGCTCAGCGTGGGGGCGGACGACTACATGACGAAACCGTTCAGCAGTCGCGAACTCGTGGCGCGGGTCCACGCCCTCTTGCGACGGGTGGATCGCGCTCGTGCCGAAGGCGGTCCCGCCAAAGCGCGTCAACCCATCCTCGTCGCCGACATCGGCATCGACCCCACCACGCGCCGCGTGAGTCGTGACGGCGAGAGCGTGCATCTCACACCGACCGAGTTCGATCTCGTGCTGTTCCTCGCCGAATCGCCCGGGGCGGTCTACACCCGTGAGGATTTGCTCGAACAGGTCTGGGGCTACTCCATCACGTCCGGCGTGCGCACCGTCGACTCACACATTCGTGCCCTGCGTCGGAAACTCGGCAACGACGTCATCCGCACCGTGCACGGCGTGGGCTACGCACTCGAGGACGCCGCGTGAGGCGCAGGCCCCAAGTCCCTCACGTTCCGGACCGCCCGCTGGACGCGGTGACGTCCATCAAAGTGAAGCTCGCCACCCTCATCGTGGGTGCCGTCAGCATCACCGTGTTCGTGTTCTGGTTCTGCATCCGGATCGTGCACCTCTGGCCCAGTGCCGCCGGCGTCATCGCCGGTGCCGTCGCGCTGCTCCTCGTCAGCCGGATGGCGCGCGGCATGACCTCACCGCTCCGAGAGATGGCCGCCGCCACCCAGGCCATGGCCAAGGGCGACTACTCCCAGACGATCACTGCCACGTCCCATGACGAAGTCGGCCGGCTTGCTGCGGCGTTCAACCAGATGGCGTCCGAGCTGGCCGAGACCGATCGTGTTCGCCGGGATCTCGTGGCCAACGTGAGCCACGAGCTGCGCACGCCGCTGACGGCACTCCAAGCCACCCTGGAGAACCTCATCGACGGGGTCGCGCCGGCTGACCCGCGCACGTTGCAGACCATGCTCACCCAGGTGGAACGGCTGGGTCGATTGGTGACGCAGCTCCTCGACCTCTCGCGGTTGGAAGCCGGCACGGTGCCGCTCGATCGTCATTCCTTCGCCATCGAACCGGTATTGGCCCACGCCGTGCGTGAACAAGAACTCACCGACTCGGGAATCGCGATCGACATGAGCGTCGCCGATGCCGGCCTCGCCGCCGACGGTGACGCCGAACGGGTGCACCAAGTCGTCACCAACCTGCTCGAAAACGCCGTGCGTCACTCGCCCCGTGGAGGTTCGGTGCAGGTGCGAGCGCGTCGGACCGAGAACAACGTCACGATCGAAATCATCGACGAAGGGCCCGGTATCGCCGCCGCCGACGCGGAACGGGTTTTCGAACGCTTCTACCGCGCCGACACCGCGCGCGCGTCCTCCGATGGCGGCGCGGGTCTCGGACTCGCCATCGCCCGTTGGATTGTCGACCTCCACGGCGGCGAGATCCATCCCGAGCCGCACGAACCGCACGGGTGTCGCATGGTCGTCACCCTGCCCGGAGCCCATACCTCACCCCGCCGACCCCAGGAGATCACCCAATGAAGTTCGCAACCATCGACGAGGCCCTCCGCCGAATCCGTCGCGGCGAAATGGTGCTCGTCGCCGATGACGAGGACCGCGAGAACGAGGGTGACCTCACCATGGCTGCGGAATGGGTGACGCCCGAGGCCGTGAACTTCATGTTGCGCTGGGCCCGTGGATTGGTGTGTATGCCGACCCATTCGAGTTATCTCGAGCGACTCGACGTCCCGCCGATGGTCCCGCCCGGCGCCGCCGGCTGCGACACCGCGTTCTCCATCTCGATCGACCACGTCGAGTCAGGAAGCGGCATCGGCGCAGCCGACCGCGCGCACACGGTGCGAAAGTTCCTCGACTCGAGTTCCACGCCCGGCGACTTCATCCGCCCCGGTCACGTGTTCCCGTTGCGGGCACGTGACGGCGGGGTTCGGGAGCGCCGGGGTCACACCGAAGCGGCCGTGGACCTGGCCCGGCTCGCCGGCTTGGCCCCGGTCGCGGTGATCTGCGAGGTACTCCACGACGACGGTTCGCCGGCCCGCATGCCGTTCCTCCAACTCTTCGCCGAGGAACACCGGATCGCGATCATCACGGTTGACCAGATCGCCGCGCATCTCGACACCGTGCCTGATACGAGTGCCGATTCCAACGCGACCGCGGGACGCGCTCCGCTGTTGCTCTGACCGGCCCGCTCACCGATCAGTCCTGAGCACCGCTCAGGGCCCCGGTTCTTCCCCGACCTCGCGGAGTGCGGCCGCGATGGCCATCCGCAAACGCCGCGCCGTGGCCGGCGCGAGATGGGCAACGAGGCCATACCCCGCACCACCGCGCTCCTCGAGGGTGAGACTCACGCGCGGCTCGCCGTCGTCCGACGCGTTGGGATCGTCGGTCAGGCCGACCATCCACGAGATCGGCGGGAACTCGTCGTCGGCGGGGTGGTCATCAAGTGAGTCGTCTATGGAGCGCCGCAAGGCATCCGACGTTACGCGATGAACACAAGGCCTCTCCGTAGGTGCGTCCGAGGACCGGCACCACAGGTAACCGCGCAAGCGGTCAACCCGGGTGGGCACGGGTCGGGCGTCTCGCAGAGGCCAGGTACGTCGAACCCGCGACCCTGAATCGCGGCAAGTAGTAGGTGGCGCGGAAGCGTGAAGCCTGACCATGAAGGTCAGAGCCTGAGCCGGTAGCCCTACGCCTAC
>JANLTQ010000316.1:0-4526 GCA_031363005.1 Acidimicrobiia bacterium
GCTGTCGATCATCGCGCTGGCGTACCACTACTCGCTGCAGACGCTGCTCCGGAGCGTCCAGGTCGAGACGCCGCTCGCGTATCTCGGGCTCGTCCCGGTCATCGCGCTCGTGCTGGCCGCCGCTCGCCGGAACGCGTTGCCCCAAGAACCATCGATCCACGATCGCCAGGTGGATTACATCATCGGCGTTCCGCTCTTGCTCGCGGCGTTGGCGATCAATCTGCTGCTCCCCGTCCAGCTGTCAACGATGTTCTGGGTCTGGCGAGTCGATCTGGTCTCGTTGCCGCTGTTCGTTGCGGGGTCGGTCGCAATCGTGTTCGGGGTCCGGACGCTGTGGCGGCAACGCCTTGCGGTTGCCTTCCTGATCTTCGCGTGGCCGTTCCCCTACACGATGATCTTGCTGCGGTGGCTGGACACGTTCACCAACGTCACGCTCGTTGGTGTCGACGCCGGGTTGCGCTTGCTCAACGTCGCGCACACGCTCCCGGGCGACGGTTCGTTGTACGCCGTCGGCTCCGGACCGGAGCAGTTCCGACTCAGTGTGGCGTCGGCCTGCTCCGGCGTGAACGGCATGGTCGGATTTCTGTTGGTGAGCGTGGCGTTCGGCTCGCTCGTCGTCGGAAGCCGGTGGCGCAAGATCACGTGGCTGCTCACGGGGATGGTCTGCATCTGGCTGATGAACGTGGCGCGTATTTTGCTGATCTTCTTCGTCGGCAACCTCTGGGGTGAGGGCGCGGCGATCGAGGGGTTGCACCCGTACCTCGGGCTTGTCACCTTCAATGTGGGCATTCTCACGATGATGTTGGCGATGCATCGCTTCGGCCTGGCCTTCCGATCCGCAGACCCGGACTTCGTCGCGGCGGCGAAGGCGCAACGCGCCACTCGGCGTCGAGCGGTGCCGCGCACGCGCCTTGCCCTGGCGACGGTGGCGGCCGTCGGTCTCACGCTCGGGGTAATCAACGCCGGCTTTCGTTCCTACGACCTGGTCGCGAGTGATCTCGGAAGTCCGAAGCTCGTCACCTTCCTGGGACATCCGGCCCCGGTCAAGGGATGGCTGTCCACCAAGGTTGCGGAGTATTCGTGGACGCGCCGGTTCTTCGGCGATGCGTCGCAGTGGTATCGCTACGCCTACAGCTGGACGGGCGCGAAGTCAGCTGCGTTCCACGCGAGCGCGCCTGTCATCGCCGATGTGATCTCGACCGATGATCTGAGTTCGTTCTCGACCTACGGCATCGAGGCCTGTTACACGTTTCACGGTTTCACGCTCGCAGACTCGCGGTCCGTCGATCTCGGGGGCGGTGTGGTCGGCAGCGTGCTCAGTTACTACAACACGAACACGCACTCGGACTGGACGAATGTCTATTGGTATTGGCCGGTCAAGGGCCGGAGTGGCCCTCGGTATGAGCGGGTCAATCTCATGCTCACGGACTCGGCTGACGCCGGTACCCGAGTCGTCGCGCCGGATGCCGCGTTCACTCGCCGGCTCGGCATCGAGCTCGACAATGCCGGCGGGGATCACACCAGAGCCGGGCGGAGCCGTCGGCATATGAAGTCCACCCAGGCGTTCCTCGTTTCGTACGCGCACGAGCTGGTGTCGCGCCAAGCATCGGATTCGCGCAAGGGCGTGGTCCAGACGTTGACACCAATTCGTCGATCGACTGTGACGCCGGGTCCGACCGCGCCCCGGCCCGCGTTGGAGCGTTGACATGAGGATCCCCGAGGTGGATCCGGGCGAGGCGCGGAGTCGACTCGAGTGGGCGTCGTACGGCTTGGCCCGTGAACACCCGGAGCTCTCGGCAGCACACCCGACTGACCGGCGTCAGCGGCGAGTGTTCCTCGGAATCGCCGTCGCAACCATCGCGAGCCTCGCGGTGATGCCGATCGTGACCCTGACGTTCTTGGTAGTCCTGGCGACCGCCGGGTACGTCGCGGGGGTTGGGTACCGGGTTGCGCTCTTCCGCCGTTCGCTGAACAGCGATTCGGTCATCACCGTGACCGACGCGGACGCGCGTGCGGTGCCGGACGACGAACTTCCGGTGTACACCGTGCTGGTACCCGCCTACCACGAGCCTGAGGTCGTCGGTGGGCTCCTCGGATCACTCAGCCGGATGGAATATCCGCACGAAAAACTCGATGTGAAACTGCTGCTCGAGGCGGACGACGAGGAGACCATCGCCGCGGTCGCGGTGCTCGGAGACGTGCCATTTCTCGAAGTGGTCCTGGTCCCGCCGAGTGAACCGCGCACCAAGCCCAAAGCCCTCAACTACGGGCTGTGTTCGGCACGCGGTGAACTGGTGACGATCTTCGATGCGGAGGACGACCCCGATCCGTTGCAGCTCCGCCGGGCCGTCGTCGCGCTCGATCGCGTCGGCCCCAACGTTGCGTGCGTGCAGGCCAAACTCTCGTACGCGAACGCTGAGCAGAACGTGATCACCAAGTGGTTCACCGCTGAGTACACGATGTGGTTCACCCTCTTCTTGCCCGGACTTTCCGACCTCGGTGCACCGATTCCGCTCGGAGGAACGTCAAACCATTTTCGACGTGAGGTGCTCGATCGGCTCGGCGGTTGGGATCCGTTCAATGTGACGGAGGACGCGGACCTCGGACTGCGCATCGCCCGCTCGGGCCTCGAAGTTCGCGTTCTGGACTCGGTGACGCTCGAGGAAGCGAACAGCGACTTCGTCAACTGGGCGAAACAGCGGTCGCGTTGGTACAAGGGCTATCTCCAGACCTGGCTGGTCCACGTCCGGGAGCCGCGCCGCACCGTGCGCGAACTCGGGTGGTGGCCGTTCCTCCAGATGAATCTGTTCGTCGGGGGGACGCCGTTCCTCGCGCTCCTGAATCCGATCTTCTGGTTGCTGACCGTCGTCTGGTTCGTGGGTCAACCGCTGATCATCCGAGATGTCTTTCCGGCGCCGGTGTATTACGCCGGCATCGTTGCGTGGGCGTTCGGGAACTTCGCGGTCGTCTACATGATGGTGGTGAGCGTCCGGCTCTCCCGCCGCCCGGAGTTGCTGCTCACTGCGCTGATCGCACCGGTGTACTGGATCATGATGTCGATCGCGGCGACGAAGGCGGCAGTGCAACTCGTGGTCGCACCGTCCTTCTGGGAGAAGACCACCCACGGTCTCAGCTGACTCTTGCGAATCTGATCTGCGTCGCAGCGACGCTCAGGTGTGGAGCAGATGACGAAGCGGTGCCGCAAGTGACGGTCGTGGAAACAGTTGATGGACCCTGTTCGCCCGATCTTGTTCCGGCCTGGTGGCGCACCCATATTGCGCAGGACAGATACGGAACATCGACTGGGAGGAACTATGCGTCGTACGTTGGCCACTCTGGCCACCTTGGCCGTCGCCGGAGCCGCGTTATTCGCGATTTCGGCACCTGCGGGTGCCGCAGGCTCGGTGACGGTCACCCCCGGAACCAACATCACCGACGGCACGTCCGTCACGGTGAGCTGGACCGGCCTCACACCGAATGGCACACCGTCCATCGTTCAGTGCAAGCCGTCGCCGTCGACCGGCGCAGGTGGCGCAGATTGTGAGTTCCAGACGCTGCAGGTCGCTAGCGACGCGAGCAACGGCTCCGGTGCTGGAACGGACACCTTCATCGTTCATGACACCGCCGGCCTGGCGGGGCTCAACCCCCGGACCGAGGTGCAGTGCGACCCGACCCACGGTGGCTCGATCTCCGTGCTCGACAACCCGAACGACCCGAGCTCCGGGGCCAACAAGTCCATCTCCTGCGCCGTCACGGTGCCGCCGGTGGTTGGTCGCGTTCTCTTGAGTTGCACCGGTACTCGCCAGATCGGCACGTTGAACCCGACGATGGGCTCCAGCTCGGCGAAGTACGTCAAGGGTGGATTCAAGGACTCCGTCGGTGACAAGACCGAGTTCTTCACGGCATCGACGGTGCCGGCCGACGCCACCACGTGTGCGGTGGACCCCGGCATCTCGACCACCAACCCGTCGTCGGATTCCACCAAACCGAACCCGTACGACAACCAAACCAACGGTGCCGCGACCCTCACCACGACGGGTGCCACGGCGAAGACGACCCTCGTCCTCGACGGCAGTGCAACCTGCCAGACGGAGCCGCAGGGGACCGTGAACAACGATTACTCACAGGCCTACCCGTTGCGGGGGTCACTCACGGTCAAGTTCGACCAGCTCTCCGCACCGACGCCTTCCGGAGCGACCCCGCAGATCGCGTTGGGCGCATCGGTTCGGCTCGGCAAGGACAGCGCCGACCCGGATCCCACTCACTACGCATTGCTCGGACTGGTCACGAAGGGCCCGGGCGCCGGTGGAGCGATCTCCGGCACGGTGAAGTTGGTTCCGACCACGAGCGTCAAGAACATCAACCCCGGCGAGTGCTCGGACCCCGACGTCACCGACGACACCAACAACGCGTCGCTGGCCGAGATGGCACTCACCTTGGCTGACGGCGCCGATCAGAACACGGCGGTCGACCCCTGGGTCGTCACCATCCCCTGATCGGAACCCGCGCACGCGCACAACGCGAAC
>JANLTQ010000339.1:0-2419 GCA_031363005.1 Acidimicrobiia bacterium
AGGCGCTGGGTGTGCGGCTCGAGTTCCGCGGGACGAGCCGCGCGCCAGGACAGGCCCGTCAAGAGAGACGTTCTTAGGCGGCGGAATCGTGACCGACGGTTGCGTTGTACATCGCCCGGGCCGACCACCGCATCAGATCAACGGCTTCGGGACGACTCAGACCCGCGATGTCGGTGAGCCACACGAGTGCCTCGATGCCCATCGCGCTGCGCACCGCGAGGACGAGTCGACGGAACTCGGTGTCCTCGACCCGGCCGCGAATCGGCTCGAGGGCATCCTCGATCCAGGCGATGGCCCGACCCTGGCGCAGCGGCAGGTCGGGTGGCTCCGCGCTGTTCGCTTCGAGGGACAGGCGGAGCATGGCGCGCTGCTGATCTTCGGTGTCGAGGATGATGCGCATGAACTCGCGTACGACCAGGTCGAGTCGTTCTCCAGGGTCGTCAGGGGGATCCCGCGGCAGCAGGGTTGTCGCCGTGGTTTCCGGATGCGCCGCTGCGAGCAGGGCGTGCTGATTGGGAAAGTACCGATAGGCGGTGGTCCGCGATATTGATGCCGCCGCGGCCGCCTCTTCGACGGTTGGAGTGCGGCCCAGGGTCACGAGATTTCGAGCGGCCTCGACCAGTGCGGTGCGAGTACGCGTCTTCTGCTGGGTTCGGCCCGACTGTTCGTACGCCGTTGACATGAAGACGATGGTACCGTACTGTCATCATGGTACTTAGGTCCCATCTACGGAGAAGGTACTCATGAGCGGTGCGAGCGCGATTGTCCGATTGCCGGGCGACGGTCCTCGGCGCTGGTTCTACGGAGGTGGCACGCACACGTGGAAGGTCACCGCCGAGGAATCCGGTGGTGGGTTCTTCGTGTTCGAGGACGAGATGACCAAGGGAAAGGCGACGCCGCTGCACGCGCACCCGGAAGTCGAAGAAACAATCTTCGTCCTTGAGGGCGACATCCTGTTGAACGTCGATGGCATCGAACACCTGCTCGGCGGTGGTGGTCTGAGCTTCGTACCCAGGGGTGTGCCGCACGCGTTCACGGTGCTCTCGGAGTCGGCCCGTCTTCTGACGATGCAGAGCCCCGGTGCCGCGCAGTCGTTCTATTGGGACGCCAGCGAACCCGCCGAGGGTGACGGCGTAGGACCGATGGACCTTGATCGCGTTCGACAAGCTGCGGAGGGGACCGGTGCCACTCAAATCCTCGGACCTCCGCCCTTCAACGCGCGGTAGGCGCGCGTTGAAGGATTCGGAGCGAACCTAGGAGTCGAGTTCCGCGAGGACCTCACCGATGATCTTGGTGGCCTCGTGCGCGGGCAGCGGCTCCCCACCTTCGGCCTCGGCCACCTCATCAGCGAAGGCTTCGACAGAGTGAACGCCGCCGACGAGCACGTGGCGCAGGGCCTCCCCGCTCGCTTGCGGGTCGTCGAGTTCCTCGACCGCAGGTGCGATGGCGTGGTCCTCAGATTCCGCGACGGTGTGCACCAGCTTCATGGCTTCCTCGCGGCCGGAGGCGGTCGAGACGACCTCACCGCGGTCCGGGTTCTGCTGGAGGTCCCATTCGGCCAGGGCTTCGTCGTAGCCGCCTTCTCCGGGGTGCAACACGCGGGTGTCCGGCTCGGCAGTGGTCGCCGCAACGGCACCGGTGTCTTCGTCACCCTCGTGCTGGCGAGCGGGCTGGACCGGAACGACAAGCGTTCCGTCGGCGTTGCGAACGATCTCCATGATTCGGGGATACCCCGATATCACGGATGCGAACCCCCGGTGCATGAAGCAGGTCGGAGTGATCTACCGGACGTCGGTCCAGACCGTGGGTGCGTTCGCGTAGCGCAGGCGTTCAGCCGCGGTCGCCCGTCCCGGAGGGTCGAGCGCGTCCGACGGGTCGATCGTGAGGTCGATGACCGTCCGGTCGTCGTTCAGGCGTGTCGGGTCGATGCTGCCGCCGATGATCGTCGGGGCTGCGGTCTCGACCGAAACCACATCGGTGACCTCGGCCTGTGGGGTCGTGGCCGGTTCGAGGATGTTCGGCGTTGCATTCGTCGCAATCACCAGGGTGAGCAGTTCGATGGCCCGATCGAGGCGTTCGTGGTGCGCGCGATCCTGTTCGTTCTGAACCCGCAGTTGATCGGTGAGCGCGGTGGTGCGCGCCAGGGCATCGATGAGTTCGACGTCGCGTCTCGCCAGCTCACCGTGCAGCTCGGAGAGGTCCCGATTGAGACGGGTCAGCTCGTCCCGCATTCCCTGGACCTGGTCATGCGCGGTCTCGGCCTGGGTCAGTACCAGGTCCAAGGTGCGCGTTCGCTGACTCTTCCAGGCCACCAGGAAACTCCCCGTTCTCGATCGGTGTGCGCAGCCACGCTACGCGGCCGAAGCCACCCAGCGGTGCACCCTTCGGCCACGCTCCGAGGTTGCGGAAATACTCGGGG
>JANLTQ010000380.1:0-9674 GCA_031363005.1 Acidimicrobiia bacterium
CACGTCGGCACCGCCGACCGCGGCTACCTCGCCGCCGCGCTCGCCCCCGCCCAGTTGATCGGCCTATTGATCGGTACCCCGATCGCGACCCGGCTGCTCGCCCGTGGACCTGCGCTCATTCCCCGGTTCGTCGCCGGCGTCAGTCTCGTGGTGGCCGCAGCCTGGGCCGGTTTCGCACTCAGCCCAACACTGCCGATTGCGATCGCGCTCAATGCGGTCCTCATCGCCGGCGCAGTGCTCGTCACACCGGTCGTGTTCGTCGCACTCTCGTTGACCATCCCTCCGAAGGTTCGTTCCTTCGGTTACGCAACCGCCGCGTTGTGGTTCCTCCCCGGCGTCGTTATCTACGGCGTCATCGGGGCGCTCGCCGACTCCATCGGCCTGCGCACCGCAGTCCTGCTCAACGCACCGATCTTCCTCATCGGCGCCGCGATGATCGCGGCGGCGGGCCTCGAGATCGACAACGACATCCGCCGCGTGTGGGGCCAGGCCGCGGCCCAGTCCGAAGTGCTCTACGAGCGGCGGCAGGGACGCGTGAAACTGCTGCTCTGTCGCAACATCAGCGTCAAGTACGACAACGTACAGGTGCTGTTCAACGTCGACTTCGACATCGACGAAGGCGAAATCGTCGCCTTGCTCGGTACGAACGGGGCAGGCAAGTCCACCCTGTTGAAAGCCGTGGCCGGTCTCGTCGAACCGAGCGACGGTTCCATCATCTTCGACGGCCGGGACATGACCTACACGCCGGCGAACGAAACCGCCGGCCGCGGCGTCACCATGGTGCCCGGCGGACAAGGTGTGTTCCCCGCGCTCACCGTGCGCGAAAACCTCAGCCTGGCCGGTTGGCTACACCGCAAAGAAAAGCAACACATCCGTGACGCGACAGACCACGTCCTCGAACTCTTTCCGGTCCTGCGCGAACGGCTCGACCAGGCAGCAGGCAACCTCTCCGGCGGTCAGCAACAGATGCTCACCCTCGGCATGGCCTTCATCGAGAAACCGCGACTGCTGATGATCGACGAGCTGTCGCTCGGCCTCGCGCCGGCCGTCGTCGGTCAGCTGCTCGGCATCGTGCGTGAGCTCCGTGATGCGGGGACAACCATCATCCTCGTCGAGCAGTCGGTGAACGTGGCGCTCACGGTCGCCGAGACCGCGTACTTCATGGAGAAGGGCGAGATCCGCTTCCACGGGCCCACCGCCGAGCTTCTCGAACGCCCCGATGTGTTGCGTTCAGTGTTCCTCGAAGGCGCCGGCGCCAAGGAAGCCCTCAGCAACGGCGCGGAGCGGGCAGTTGCGTCCGTGCACGACCGCGCGCCCGCGCCCAACGGCGACCCGCCCACGGCCGAGAGCGGGAGTCGTGAGCGAGGCCAGGGCGATCCGGAGCACCGGATTCAGGCCGAGCGGGGCCCGAGCGGCCCGGCCCCCCGGGCCAAGAGCGGAAGTGACGATCGGCTCGAGGTGCGCGGACTTCGCAAACGCTACGGCGGCGTTGTGGCCCTCGACGACGTCTCGCTCACGGTCAAGGCCGGTGAGATCGTCGGCTTCATCGGACCGAACGGCGCGGGCAAGACCTCACTCTTCGACGCGATCTCCGGGTTCCTCCCCATCGACGGCGGGCGGATCCTGATGGCCGCGAACGACGGCGAGATCTACGACCTCACCGAGCGCCCGGCCCAGATTCGTTCCCGCCTCGGCCTGGGCCGCTCCTTCCAGGACGGTCGCCTCTTCCCCGCCCTGACCGTGCGCGAGACGATCGCCGTCGCCCTCGAGTGCAGCGTCGGCGTCAAAGATCCGATCGCAGCTGCGCTCTACCTGCCGGCCGTCATCGACTCCGAAGCCGCGGTCTACGAGCGCGTTGAGCAACTCATCGAGTTCATGAACCTCGGCGCCTTCCGTGACAAGTTCACCAACGAACTCTCGACGGGCAGCCGGCGCATCGTGGACCTCGCGTGCATCCTGGCCCACCAGCCCACCGTCTTGTTGTTGGATGAACCGTCGAGCGGAATCGCGCAGCGCGAGTCCGAAGCACTCGGCCCGCTCATGTTGAAGATCCGAGACCAACTCGGGGCGAGCGTGCTCGTCATCGAACACGATCTACCACTGCTCTCGTCCGTCTCCGATCGAATGATCGCGATGGACCTGGGCGCGGTGATAGCGCAAGGATCACCCGAGGAAGTCGTCCACGACCCGCGTGTCGTGGCGTCCTATCTCGGTGACAACCAAGCCGCGATCGCCCGTTCGGGCGACCGGACCTAGGGGGACCCATGGAACCGACCCAGACTCGCTCCGGCGGATCGAACAAGCCGAGTGCCGCCAAGCGGTACGGCCCGCTCGCCGTCATCGTGGCGATCGTCGCTGTCGTCGCGATCATCGTTGCGGTGACCACTGGTGGTGACGACAAGAAGGCGACCACGACCACCACCTCCGGCGGCGGAAGCAGCTCCGGAAAGGCACCGTGGCTGCTGTTCGACAAGGCGGACACCAAGACCGACTGGGGTCCGAACTGCGACACGACCACCGGCAAGATCAAGATCCCGTACACCTACGCCGCTCCGTGCGCCAAGCAGTTCAGTGGCGACAACGGCGGCGCCACCACCGATGGCGTGACCAACGATGCCATCAAGATCATCGTGTACCAAGGCGACCCGGCGAAGAACCCCCTGCAGGCGGCCTCGGTGTCCAAAGCGGGCGCGGACGTGAGCCCGACCTCGGCGCGCGCCACGTACGAGGGCTACTTCAAGATGTACGAGAAGTACTACAACTTCTACGGCCGCAAGCTCGACATCCAGTACTTCCCCGGTACGGGCGGGCCCATGGACGAAGTGACGGCGCGGGCCGACGCCAACGCCATCGCCGACATGCACCCGTTCGCAGTGCTCTCCGGCCCGAACCAGACCCCGGTGTGGGCCGAGACCCTGACGGCTCGCAACGTCTTCTGCCTCGGAAACTGCTCACTCGCGGTCCCGACCAAGACCGTCGTGGCCAACTCGCCGTACCTGATGGGGGTCGGCCCGACACCCGAACAAGCCGGACTGATGACGGCGAAGCTCGTGTCCAGCCAGCTGGCGGGCAAGAACGCGATCTACGGCGGTGATGATGTCAAGAACAAGAAGCGGGTCTTCGGCGTCACGCACTACGACACCGTCGACGGGCAGCAGCGCGATGCGTACGCGATCTTGAAGAGTGAGCTCACGAAGAAGAATGTGAAGATCGCGGCCGACCTCCCCTTCCAACTGGACCTGGCCCGCGGCCAGGAAAACGCGCGCACCCAGATCGCGAAGCTGAAAGAAGCCGGCGTCACCACCGTGATCTACACGGGAGACCCGTTGACCCCGGGCAACCTCACCAAGGAAGCCACCGCGCAGAACTACTTCCCCGAGTGGGTGATCGGGTCCAACGTGCTCGTCGACATCGCGGTGTTCGGACGCACCTACGACCAGGAGCAGTGGAAGCACGCGTTCGGACTTGCCCTGACCCCGGCGCGCGTCAATCAAGACGCCAACCCGGCGTACACGGTCTACCAGTGGTTCAACGGCGTCCGGCCGCCGGACAACACCTACGGCGTCATCCTCAGCGACCTCAACCAGTTGATGGCCGGACTGCACGAAACCGGACCGAACCTCACGCCCGAGACCTTCAAGGACGCGATCTTCAACGCTCCGGTCGCCGGCGGCACCCCGATCGCACCGCGTACGTCTCGCGGCAGCCACGGTCTCTGGCCCGGCACCGATCTCGGCGGCACCGACGACACCGGCCTGATCTGGTGGGACCCCACCGCCAGGGGCGAGAACGAGATCGGTGTCGTCGGCGACGGTCTGTATCAGTACACCCAGATGGGCAAGCGGTGGCCGCTGGCGGACATTCCCGCCACCGACCCGGGCTTCTTCGACCCGTCGAAGTCCGTCACGATCTTCACGACCGTGCCGAAGTCGTTCCAGACCCCGAAGTACCCCTCACCGGCGAAGTAACTCCGCGCCACCTCCCGGCGCCGTTCCGCGGCGCCGGGAGGCCGGCCCGGTACCCTGCGCGGCGTGGAACCCACCGCTCGCGCGCCGAAGCCGCCCACCAGCACCCTGCGGCGGTATCTGCCCTTCGTCGCGGGTCTTCTCGTCATTGCGTTGCTGATCGTGATCCTCAACGTCTCGAGCGGCGGAGACACGAAGAACTCGGGTCCGTCGAAGCCCACGACCGCCTCGGCCGGCGGCGGCCCGGTCACCCTGACCGGCGCCAATCGCAACTCCGTGAAGTGGGGGCCGAACTGTGACGTGAAGCGGGGAACGGTCGCGGTCCCGCTGACCTACGCGCCGCCGTGTGTGAAGCCGTTCTCCGGCGACAACGGCGGGGCGACGAGCCCGGGCGTCACTGCGGACACCATCACCATTGCCTTGTACCAGGCGCAACCCGACATCCTCGAGAACGTCGCACTCCAGCGGAGTGGCTCCGACGAATCACTCGTGTCGGAATCGGCCACCGTGCAGCAGTACATCGACTTCTTCGAAGCCCATTACGAGACCCACGGCCGGACGGTCAAGCTGGTCGTGGTCAAGGGAAGCGGCGACCCGGGCAGCGACGAAGCCGGACGGGCTGATGCCATCAAGGTCGCAACCGAGGTCAAAGCGTTCGCATCGTTCGGAGGTCCGTCCCAGACCGAGGCGTACGCCCAAGAACTCGCCGCCCGTGGTGTGCTCTGCCTCGGAGACTGCATGCTCGCGTCGTCACAGCGCTTCGTCGACCAGCGTGCACCCCACATCTGGCTGACGTTGCCTGCGGTCGATCAATCGGCGGTCCACTGGTCCAAGTTCATCGGCGAGTTGAACGGACATCCGGCCGAGTACGCGGGCGACGCCGCGATGGCGAAGCAGAAACGCGTGTTCGGACTCGTGCGATTCGACGAGACCTTCGCCGGCTTCCAAGAAGCGGGCAAACAGTTCCGCAACCGTTTGACCGATGCCGGTATCAAGGTCGCCGTCGACGCCCCGTACGAACTCGACCTCGGACGCGCGCAGGAGAACGCCCGGAACACGATCGCGAAGCTGAAGTCGGCCCACGTCACCACCGTGATGTTCGCGGGGGATCCGCTCACTCCGAGCTACCTCACGACCGAGGCCACGGCGCAGAAGTACTTCCCCGAGTGGGTCATCCTCGGCGCCGCGTACAGCGACACGTCCCTCTTCGGCCGCACGTACGACCCGGCCCAGTGGAAGCACGCGTTCGGTGTGTCGTCGCTGTACGTCCCGACCCCGACCCGGTTGGACCAGTACTCGGACATCATCCAATGGCAGACCGGTGCCCCGCCGAAGGCCAAGACCTACAAGCTCCTCGTCCAGGCTCCGCTGATCTTTTACACCGCGATCCATCTCGCGGGTCCGAATCTGACTCCGGCAACCTTCCGAGACGCGCTGTTCCGATACCCCTCGGCCACCACTGACCCGAGCCAGCTCCACCTCTCGTGGGGTCACCACGGCATCTGGCCGGGGACCGACTACTTCGGATCAGACGACGCCACCCTCATCTGGTGGAACCCCGGCGCGAAGGGCATCGACGAGGTGGGCAACGCCGGGACCGGAATGTGGGAGTACGCCGACGGCGGGAAGCGGTACCTGCCCTCCCAATGGCCCAAGGCAGCACCGAAGCTCTTCAGCGTGTCCACCTCGGTGACCCAGTTCGATCGGTTCCCCGCGGGTGACGGACCGCCGACCTATCCGTCGCCCGCACGCTGAGCATCGGACTGCGTACGCAACACGCTGACCCACGCCTCGACCTCGGTGTCGTACCGGCGGACAACCCGCGCCGGACTCCCGACCGCGACCGAGTAGCTCGGCAGATCGCCGGTCACGACCGAACCGGCACCGACCGCGACGTGTTCGCCGATGTGGGCGCCCGGTAACACGATCGAACCATGACCCAACCATGAACCGGCACCGACCACCACCGGTTTCGGTGGTGCGAACTGCTCACCGATCGTGAGCGTGACGTCTTCGTACCCGTGATTAGCGTCGGTGACATACACGTTGTGCCCGGTGAAGACGCCGTCACCGATGGAAACCGAATGGTGGCCAACGACGCCGCTCCCTCGCCCGATCAGCACGCGGTCACCAATGGTGACTACCGGATCGGCGTCGGGCACATGACCGGGCATGACCCCGGCCGACAGTGAGCAGTACGGCCCGACAATGACCTGCTCGCCGATGCGAATGTACGGCTCGCCGTACAACGCGATCGTGGGAAAGAGGATGCCGCTGCCGGTGCCGAACGCACCGAACTGCTGGGCTCGGCGGCTCCGGGGTCCGATGCTCGCCTGCTTGGCGTACCACCGGTACGCCCCTTCCAAGAGTTCCTGGCGCCCGAGCACCGCCGGAATGTAGTGCCCGCCGTGACACGGGACCTCATGCGCGTGCCCGCGCCACGCCACCTACTCTCGTGTCGGTGCGGATCGGGTTGCTGTTCGACTACCCCCAGAGCGACGGCGGTACGAGCTTCGAGCATGCAGTCCGACTCGGCCTGACCGCGAGTGGTGCCGATCTCGACGCATCCTCGATCATCCGGTGCCAGACGCTCGGCCATCCCGCGGGGTCTGTCGATGACGTGATCGCCGGTTTCGACCGCCTGGTCGCCGACGGTGTGGACCTCATCGTCGGCCCGTCGATCTCGGACAACTGTCTCGGGGCACGAGACGCGGCGGATCGCGCCGAGGTGCCGGCAATCAATTACTCGGGCGGCGAACGGACACGCTCGGAGTGGATGTTCCAGTACCAGGTGGGTTCACTCGAAGACGAGCCGCCGTTGCTCGTCGCCCGCATGCATGAGCGGGCGATGCGAACGTGCGTTGTAGTCCACGACATCTCCGTGGTCGGCGAGCGATACCGAGAAGTCTTCGGATGGAGTGCATCAGCCGGTGGCGTCGAGATCGCGGCATCGGTGGGGATCGATCCCCTCGCCACCGACGCCGATGCGGTCATGGCCGAGTTGCGCCACCACGAGCCTGACGTTCTCGTCTATCTCGGCCTCGGCGCCGCGTCACATGCCGTCGCCACCGCGATCCTCGCGGCCGGCTGGGACATCCCCGTGCTCGCCAACTCCGCCCTCATCTTCGGCTACATCAAGCCCGAGTGGCACGAAGCCTGGGCCACGTGGGAGTACGTCGACACGATCGCGGACGACAACGAAATGCGGCGATCGCTCCAAGTCCACGATCCCCGAACCGCCGGGAGCCCGATCGGGTGTTGTGCCTACGACATCGGCCGGCTCGTGGGGTACGCGGCCCAACGCGCGGATCGCATCGATCCTGCCGGGCTGCGGGAAGGCCTCGAACGGGTGAAACAACTCCCGGCGACGTCGGGGTACGAGGGCACGCTCACCGGCTTCGGCGTCCAGGATCATGCCGCGCTGAAGGGCCAGTTCTTGGTGTTACGCGCCTGGCGCGGCGGCCGCAGTGTCCAGGTCGACCGCAGGGTCCTCTGACCCACCACTCTCCGATTCACCGTCACTCCGGCCGGCGCGCGCCAAGCTCGCCTCGAGCGCAGCCATCAGATCCAGAACCTTCGCCGGCGCGTCGGGCTGGGGCTGCGCGACGATCTCCTCGCCGGCGGCTTTCTTGTCGATCAATGCCAGCAGCTGCTCGCGGTATTCGTCGTGGTACTTGGTGGCGTCGAAGTCGGCCGACAACGTCTCCACCAACTGGCGAGCCATCGACACCTCGCGATCGGTGAACTCGATCTCATCCTCCGGCAACCCGAGGGTGGCAGGATCCACGATCTCGTCGGCGTAGCGCATCGTCTCGACGCACAGCATTCCGTTCAACGGCCGGATCGCCACGAGCCGTTCCTTGGCCCGGAGCACCACGCGCCCGACCGCGACCTTGCCGAGCTCGGTCATCGCATCGACCAACAAGCGGTACGGCTTGGCCGCCTTCTCGTCCACCATCACGTAGTACGGCGAGTCGAAGAAGATTGGGTCGATGTCCACGAGATCGACGAAGTCCTCGATCTCGATCGTGTGGCTCGCTTTCGGCGCGAGGGCATCCAGTTCCTGCTTCTCGACGACGACGTAGCGACCCTTCTCGATCTCGTAACCCTTGACGATCTTGTCGCTCGTGATCTCCTCGCCGGTCTGCTCCGAGACGCGCCGATTGCGCACACGCGAGCCGGTACCGGCCTCGAGTTGATTGAACGACACATCACGAGATTTCGTAGCCGGTGTCAACTTCACCGGCACGGTGACGAGTCCAAAGCTGATGTTTCCGGTCCACACCGCGGTGGGCACAGCAACGACCTCCGGTCTGGGAACGACCCACTAGGTTCGCACAATGGCCGACGTGCCCGTGCACCTCGAAGGGCGAACCCTCACGTTGTCGAATCTCGACAAGGTGTTGTACCCCGAAACCGGCTTCACGAAAGCCCAGGTCGTCGACTACTACGTACGCATCGCGCCGACGATTCTGCCCCACCTCCGAGGGCGTCCACTGACCCTGGTCCGGTACCCCGATGGCGTGGCCGGAAAGTCCTTCTTCGAGAAGCGTCGCCCGCCCTCGGCGCCGGAATGGGTAGAGATCGGCGGCGAGCTGGGTTCGGTCCTGTGCGACGAAGCGGCCACGCTCGTCTGGCTCGCCAACCTCGCCGCACTCGAGTTGCACACTCATCAAGCCACGGTGACGGCACCCAACTCGCCGACAGCCGTCGTTATCGACCTCGATCCGGGACCACCCGCCGACGTGCTCGGGTGCGCCAGAGTCGCGCTGGATGTGAAGCAGCTGTTGGACCGCTTGGACCTCGTCGCGGTGGTGAAGACGAGCGGCTCCAAGGGCCTCCATCTCTCCGTGCCGATTGCTCCGGGGAGCGCCGACGATGAGACCACGAAGTCCTTCGCCCTCACCCTTGGACGCCTGCTGGCCGACGCTGCGCCCGACCGGGTCACGGTCACGATGGCGAAAGAACAGCGCCACGGAAAGGTGTTCGTGGACTGGAGTCAGAACGACCGCCACAAGACGACCGTCGCCGCGTACTCGCTGCGCGCTCGACCGCGGCCCACGGTCTCGACGCCGGTCGCCTGGGATGAGGTCGAAGACGCCCTGGCCGCCGCCGACCCGACCCGCCTGCAGTTTGAGACCGACGCCGTCTTGGAGCGGATCGCGACACGCGGCGATCTCTTCGCCGCCAACCTGGAGACCGAGCAGACCCTCCCCACCCTTGCGTAGCCTCCACTCGTGAAGCTCGACGGCGCCATCGCCATCGTCACCGGTGCGAGCCGCGGGGTCGGCGCCGCCACCGCGTTTGCGTTGGCCGAGCGCGGCGCCACCGTGGTGTGCGCGGCGCGCGCCACCGATGCCGCGCCCCTCCCGATTCCGGGCACCCTCGACGACACCGTGCGCACTATCGAGGCGACCGGCGGCCACGCCTTCGCGTGCCCGACGAATCTGGCGGTCGACACCGAGGTCGAGCGGCTCGTCGACGACACCATCGATCGCCACGGTCGCCTGGACATCCTGGTGAACAACGCCGCGATCACCTTCCCGGGGGACATCGAGTTGTCGATGAAGCGGTTCGACCTGATCTTCAATGTCGACCTGCGGGCCGCCGTGATCGCCTCACAGCGTGCCCTTCCCGGCATGATCGAACGCAAGGCCGGGGCGATTCTCAACGTGTCCTCGGCGGCGGCGCTCAATTACTACCCGGGCC
>JANLTQ010000426.1:0-1526 GCA_031363005.1 Acidimicrobiia bacterium
CGATGGGGCCGAAGTGGCCGCGCCCGTCCCACACCTCGAGGGACGCATTCGGGATTTCGTCGACGATCCGTGCCCCGAGCTCAGGTGAGATGGAACGGGAATCGCCACCGCACCCAACGAGCACGGGTGGCCGGATCTCACCGAGGCGGCCGAAGATCCCGTTGGCGACGCCCATCATGTAGATGTTCGCTTCGTCCTCGGGCCGGCACTTGAGTTCCACGGTGCCGTCGGCGCGATCGTGCATGCCGTAGTCCACGTAGGCGGCGAGGGCGTCGGGATCGAGCGAGCCCAACGGCGGCCGCGTGCCGTACGAGGCGATCGCTTCCCATCGTGAGTCCCACACCGCGCGTCGCTTGCGAGCGGCTGCCGACATCGGGTTGTTCGCGTCGAGCGCCGCGAGGGCCTCGGGAGGAAAGACGATCGGTTCGAACGCCCAGATGCGCGGGAGGGCGCCCGGGTCGCGAATCGCCACGGTCAGGAGCGAGGCCGCGCCCTTCGAGTGCCCCGCGACCAGGAGCGACGGTTCACCGCGCAGTTCGAGGTGGTCGAGGACCGCGCCGGCGTCATCGGCGAAACCGTCCCACGAGTACACGCCGTCCGGAGAGAGGTCGGAGTCCCCGTGCCCGCGGAAGTCGAACGACCACACGCGCCGGCCGGCGGACACCAGCCGCTCTGCCACCGGTTGCCAGACCACACCGTGGAATCCCGTGGGGTGCGCGAGCAGCACCGGGTCGCCGGTCCCGCCCCACTCGTGGACCGCGAGCGCGAGCCCCGAGGGCGCGACGAAAGAGTGTTGAAGTCGTGCCATGACGAGCGGGCGCCTACGAAGCCCTCGACGCGCCGGTGGCGCGTTCGGTGGCGTGGTCTTCGATCGCCTTACCGATCGCGTTCGCGGCGCGCTCGACGAACCGACCACCACTGTTCACCACCCAGTCGTGTGATGCCTGCACCGGTTCCAACTGTCCGGTGAAGTGTGGCATCACGTACTGAGCGAACAGCTCGTGGGAACGGAGCTTGGCCTCAGGTCGGACCCAGTTGTGATCGAAGAGTAGGAACGCGCCGAATCCGCCGTTGCTCGTCTCCACCAGTTCTTCGATCTTCGCGATCGCGTCGTCCGGGGTCCCGATCACCGCAAACCCGGACGCCTTGTTGTTCTCGATGATCTCGGCCGGTGTGTCACCGGTGACCGGGCCGCCGGGGAGAATGTGCGTGAAGTACTTCGAGAACGGTGCGATCCCGTACTCCACCTCGTGTTCGGCCTGCTCACGCGTCTCGGCGAGGTGCATCGGTCCGACAAGCCGCCACTTGGATCGGTCGGCCACGTGCCCACTCTCTTGAGCCAGCTCCTCCCACATGTCCCAGTGATGGGCGAGCAGGTCCATGCCCTGCTTCGCCGTCGCGGCGACGGACAACATGCCGATCCCGTGTTTGCCCGCGGCGCGCGCGCCGGTGGGTGAGAACGACGCGGCGACGGCTATGTCGAAACACGGGTCCGAGTACGGACGCAGCTGTAAACGCGCACCGTT
>JANLTQ010000554.1:0-2999 GCA_031363005.1 Acidimicrobiia bacterium
ATCTCGACGGCACCGGCGCCAAGGACTGGCCGGACTACCTCCACCGCACCTTCACCGATCCCTCCGGTTCGGCGCGGTCGTACACCATCACCTACACGTTCGTGATCGTCGGAACCACGAGTGCGAGCACCGCGCTCTCGCCGATCCAATACATCGCGTCCGGCACCCAGATCAAACACACCGACATGTCCGGTTCGGCCTACAGCGCTATCAGCCCGATCCTGCCGATCGCGAACACCACCACGATCGCGAAGACGGCATCGCCCACATCACTGACGACACCGGGCGGGACGGTGGGCTACACCGTGACCGCAACCAACAGTTCCGGGACGCAAAGCGCGACCCTCGACGACTTCACCGACACACCAGGTGTGGGCGCGACCTACGTCGTCGGCAGTTCGAAGTTCAATGGGGTGACCATCAGTGATCCGGTCACGAGCGGGAGCACGCTCGTCTGGCAAGGCGCGTTCGCTCTCCCTGCCGGCACCTCACGCAACCTGACCTACAGCATGACCATCGTTAGTGGTGTCGGGACCGTCTCCAACAGCGTGATCGGCCACATCGGCGCGTCAGTGATCGACACGACCACCTCGACAGCGGACAACGTGCCCGCGACCCGATCGGTGACCGTCGCCGCCGCCCCCACTCTGAACCTCGCGAAGTCGGTCGGGTCCCGGCTCAGCGCGTCCGACCAGTTCACGGTCGCGATCAAGAACGGCGCCAGCACGATTGCTTCGGCGTCCACCTCGGGTGCCGGCACCACTGCGTCCACCGGCGTGCAGACCCTCGCGTCCGGAACCGCGTATTCACTCACCGACGCCATGGCGTCGGGGAGCGTCAACGCGATTGGCCAGTACGTCGGCACGATCAGTTGCACCAACAGTGCGTCCGGATCGTCAACCGTCCTGCCGTCGGGCTCGTCGGCGCCGTTCGCCCTGACGCCGGTCGCTGGTGATGTCATCGCGTGTTCGATCTCGAATGCACCGGTACCGACGGTGACGTTGGTCAAGTCGGTATCCGGCCGGATCGTCGGCGCGGACCAGTTCACCGTCGCGATCAAGAACGGCGCGACCACGGTGGCCTCGGCGACCACCTCCGGGGCGGGCACCAGCGCGACGACCGGCTCGACTGCGGTGATCGCTGGAACCGCGTACACCCTCACCGACGTGATGGCGGCCGGGTCGACCTCCGCGATCACTGCGTACACCAGCCAACTGGCGTGCACCAACACCGCCAGCGGTTCGGCCACCGTGTTGCCAAGTGGAACCGGAACGTCCTTCACACTGACGCCGTCCGTCGGTGATGCAATCACCTGCACCTACACCAATGCTGCGCCCGCACCGACGCTGACGCTGGTCAAGTCCCTGTCCTCACGCCACGACTCGGCCGACCAGTTCACCGTGGCAATCAAGCACGGCGCGGGACCGACGGTCGACGCGGCGCACACCACCTCGGGCGTTCTGCTCGGTGGCTCGACCGCAGCCACGACGTTGACCGCCGGAACCGTGTACACCCTCACCGACGACGTCACCGCAGGGTCGTCCGCCAACGCCGACTACAGCAGCTCCATCTCGTGCACGAACACCACCGCCGGCACCGGCACCACGTTGCCCAGTGGCCTCGGCAACTCATTCAGCATCACCCCCGCCGCTGGAGACGTGATCACCTGCACGTTCGACAACCGCGCCAAGCCACGGGTCACGCTGCTCAAGAGCGTGAGCGGTCGCGTGAACGTCGCCGACCAGTTCACGGTCGCGATCACCCACGGTGCGGTCACCGACGCGTCGGCGACCACTACCGGAACCGGAGTGAGTGCCACCACCGGCGTCATCAACCTGAGCAACGGAACGCCGTACACGCTGACCGATGCGATGGCCGCCGGATCGAGTTCCGCGCTCAGCGCGTACCTGGGCTCGATCGCGTGCACGAACACCCGCTCCGGATCGACGACCGTGTTGCCTTCGGGGTCCGGAACCTCGTTCTCCCTCAATCCGGCGTTCGACGACCAGATCACGTGCGCCATCACGAACACTGCGAAGCCCCACCTCACGTTGATCAAGTCGGTCGGGTCACGCGCCGCAGTCGCCGACCAGTTCACCGTCGCGATCAAGAACGGCGCATCGACGGTTGCCTCGGCGACCACCGCCGGTGTCGCCGCCTCGGCCACGACGGGGATCACCACCGTCACCACTGCCACCACGTACACCCTTACCGACGCGATGGCCGCGGGCTCGGCCTCGGTGATCGGCCAGTACGCGAGTTCGATCTCGTGTTCCAACGCCACCGGCGGTTCGCCGACGGTGCTGCCATCAGGGACGGGCACCTCGTTCTCCGTGACGCCGACCAACGGTGACGTCATCACCTGCACCATCACGAATACCGCGGGCACTGCCACGCTCGGGATGACCAAGACCTCGCCGAGCACCAACGTGGTCCTCGGCAACGTGATCACCTACACCTACGGCGTCACCAACACCGGTTCGCTCCCACTCACCAACGTGGGCGTCACCGACCCGATGGCCGGCCTCTCGGCCATCACGTGCGCTCCGGCGCAGGGTGCGACGCTCGCGTCCGGCGCCACGATGAGCTGCACGGCGACGTACACCGTCACCCAGGCGGACGTCGACGCCGGTTCGATCATCAACACCGGCACGGTGACGGGCAAGGACCCGAGCAACAACACGATCACCAAGACTGCCAGCAAGACGGTCACCGCCGCGCAGAGTTCGTCGCTCACCCTGACCAAAGCCGCGGTCCCGAGTGCCGGCGTTACCGCCGGGTCGGTGGTGGCCATGTGCGGACGCCGCACGATGACGCGGTCGTCGGTGACGACGCGGAGCCGGTCCTGGATCACCTCGGCGAAGCGGCGACGCTGCAGGCCCTGGCGGGTCTGGTCGGTGGCGAACACCCGCCGCAACGAAGCGAACGCGGCGTTGGTGCGGCCCACGGTCGCCTGGGAGTTGGCCAGTGCCAGCAGCGCGGCGCGGATGCCTTCGTCG
>JANLTQ010000338.1:0-4835 GCA_031363005.1 Acidimicrobiia bacterium
CGGGAGACGTCGCCAAGCACGTGGTCGGGCAGTTCGCCGACGTCGTCGCGGGTCGCTTCGATGGGCTCGGCACGGACGAGGCAACGCAGCGCGAAGTCGACGAACGCTCGGGGCGCGGGCCGCAAGAAGTTGCCGACGAGCTCGCAGAGATTCGACCCGCACTGGCCGCGTTGCTGGGGATGTTCGACGACGACGCGTGGGCCGCGCCGGCGCCGGGCGGCGCGGCGAGCACCCTCGGTCAGGGAGTCGAGGCGTTGTGGTCCGACATGGTGTTGCACGCCGACGACATTCGCAACGCCGCGGGCATGTCGGCGCCGGCGGATGTCGACACGAAGGCGGCCGCGTCGCACATCGCGGACATCCTGACGCAGCAGGGGTGGCGGGCCGCGACGATTGCGCTCGACGGGCTGCCGGAGTTCGAGGTCGCGGGTGGGGGAGACAGGATCACGGGTCCGGCGTGGCCGTTCGTGCTCGCCGCCACCGGCCGCGGGGACCTCGGCGCCCTCGGCCTCGACGAGTCGGCCAACATCTATCGGGTTGTCTGACGCTCCGCTGCGGTTCGTACTGATTGCTCGTACGTTCGCCGTCTCGGTGCTCGCGATCTCCTTGGGCTCGCTGCCTCGTCGCTGCGCCGCGGTTCGGGTTCTCGTCACGTCGGATCTGCGTCATAGAGTCAGATGCATATGACTGATCGCACCCTGATTCTGTGTAAGCCCGACGCGGTCGAGCGCCGGCTCGTCGGCGAAATCGTTGCTCGGTTCGAGGCGAAGCAGCTCACGCTGGTCGCCCTCGAGCTTCGTCAGCTCGACACCGCGACGGCCGAGGCGCACTACGCCGAGCACGCGGAGAAGCCGTTCTTCGGCGAGCTGGTGACGTTCATTACGCGGAGCCCGTTGGTGGCAATGGTGATCGAAGGGCCCGAGGCGTACAAAGTTGCTCGGAACCTCATCGGGGCAACGAACCCCCGTGAGGCTGCGCCGGGGACGATTCGTGGCGATCTGGCCATTGAGATGGGCGAGAACCTGGTTCACGGATCAGATTCGCCCGAGTCCGCCGCCCGCGAGATCGCACTCTTCTTCCCCGGCCTGGCCTAGCCAGAGGGCCGTGGCCCGAGCGGCCCGGCCCGTAGGGCCACGAGCGGATGCAGGAGGCCGCCCCTGCAGGGTCGGCTCTGGAGTCCACTGCGACGGTATGCACGGCCGTGGCCCAAGCGGCCCGGCCCGAAGGGCCAAGAGCGGATATGGCGTCGGAGTGGAGTTCCTGGGTCTGACCTCGTAGCCTGGGGAGCCCCGGCACGCCCGCGGAGGCGATTGCACTGTGTCAGATCCTTGGTTCTCTTCTCTCGTCGGCCGCGACATGGCCGTCGATCTTGGTACCGAAAACACGCTGATCTACGTGCGCGGCCGCGGCATCGTGCTGAACGAGCCATCGGTGGTTGCCATCAACACCAAGGACGGGCGCCCGCTCGCGGTCGGTGCCGAGGCGAAGAGGATGATCGGCCGGACTCCCGGGCACATCCAAGCGATTCGACCCCTGAAGGATGGCGTCATCGCGGATTTCGACATCTGCGAGAAGATGTTGCGGTACTTCATTCAACGGGTGCACACGCGGCGGTGGGCACGCCCGCGCATGGTGATCTGCGTGCCGTCGGGCGTGACGGGCGTGGAGCAGCGTGCCGTCGTCGATGCCGCCGAACACGCCGGTGCGCGCAAGCCGGCCGACATCATCGAAGAGCCGATGGCCGCGGCGATCGGAGCTGGGCTGCCGGTGCACGAACCGGGCGGGAACATGGTGGTCGACATCGGCGGCGGTACCACCGAGGTCGCGGTCATCTCGCTCGGTGGCATCGTGGCGAGCGAATCCATTCGCATCGCCGGCGACGAACTCGACGAGTCGATCATCAATTACGTGAAGAAGGAGTACTCGCTCGCGCTCGGCGAACGTACGGCGGAGGAGATCAAGATCGCGCTCGCGAGCGCGCATCCTCTCGAGGAAGAGTTGTACGCCGAGGTGCGTGGTCGTGACCTGGTCACCGGACTGCCGAAGACGATCGTCGTGTCGACGGAAGAGATTCGGGAAGCGATCGAAGAGCCGGTGTCGGCCATCGTCGACGCGGTGAAGGTCACGTTGGACAAGACGCCGCCGGAACTCGCGGCCGACATCATGGAGCGAGGCATCGTCATCACCGGCGGTGGCGCCCTCCTCCACGGGTTGGATGCGCGGTTGGAGGCCGAGACGGGAATGCCCATCACCATTGCCGACAACCCGCTGTTCTCCGTGGTGATCGGTTCCGGTCAGTACTTGGAAGAGGCGGCGTTCAAGAACCTCATCTCGCAGAAGCATTCCTGACGCGCCTGCGGCGTTGAGCGACAGCAGTGGCAGACCCTCGATCGAACCGACGCCGCACGATCCTGATCCTGTTGGTGCTTGCGTCCATCACGTTCATCACCCTCGACACGCGTGGCGGCGACAAGGGAATCGGCGGCCGCATCCGCAACACCGCCCGCGATGCGTTCGCGCCGGTGCAGTCCGGGGTCGACGATCTCCTGAGTCCGATCGGCGACTGGTGGGACGGTGTCACACGCGCGGGCGACATCAGGGACGAGAATCGGCGACTCCGTCGGGAACTCCAGGCGGCACGCGGCCGAGACCACGCAGCCCGCGCGGCGCTGAAGGAGAACGCTGCGCTCAAGCGGACCGCGAATCTTCCGTTCGCGTTGAACCTCCCCGCGGTTGACGCTCAGATCATCCTCGGCTCACCGGGGAACTTCGAATCCACGGTGGGACTCAACAAGGGCACCGACGATGGCGTGGGGATCGACATGGCGGTGGTGTCCGGTGACGGGCTGATCGGACGGGTGTCACAAGTCTCACGCCGCCGCTCGACCGTCCTGCTACTCGCCGACCGCGATTCGGGGGTCTCGGTCCGTGATGCGCAGAGCGGCGCGCTCGGTGTGATCAACGGCAACCCGGACGCACGCCGCCAGACCGTGGATGCGCAGGATGCCAAACCGGCGATGAAGCGCGGTGACGTGCTCGTCACGGTCGGGAGCGAAGCGGGTCCGTTCCCTCCTGACGTACCCGTCGGACGCGTCGTGTCGGTGACGAGTCGGCCCGGAGACCTGAGTTCTCGGGTCGTCGTGGCGTTGTACGCCGACGCGACCCGAACCGAGTTCGTCCGCGTCCTGCAGTTTCCGAGGCCGTGATGATCGTCCGAACGATGCGGCTCGCGCTGCTCCTCGTGCTGTTGGTCGTTTTGCAGACGACGGTGTTCCCGCACTTGCGGGTCGCCGGCGTGGTCCCCGACCTGGGCCTCGTCGCCGCGGTCGCCATTGCGGTCCGGTACGGACCGGAACTGGGCGCCGGCTTCGGGTTCGCGGCCGGCCTGGCGGCGGATGTGTTTCTCCAGACGCCCCTGGGCCTCGGCGCGCTCGCGTTCGGGTTGACCGCATTCCTCGTTGGTGCGATGCAGACGCGATTGGTCAGCCCCGCGTGGTGGATCAGACCCGCGGTGGCCATCGGTGCGGGAGTCGTCTCGGGTCTGCTGTTCATCGGCCTCGGTGCCGTGGTCGGCCAAGACCAACTGGTGGCGGTGCACTCGCTGAGGATCGTCGGGTTCGCGGCCATATACGACGGCGTTGTCGCCCTGGTTCTCTTCCCCGTGGCGGCTTCGGTGGTGAGGTCGCGTGATCTCGGCGGCGAGCAGGTAGCAAGATATGGGGCCTCATGAGGTGCTGGCAGTGAGTGACACGCGCGTTCGGAGCAGCCTCGTCGGTGTGGTGGTCCTCGCCCTGTTCAGTGCGTTGTTCGCCCGGCTTTGGTACCTCCAGGTCGCATCGAACGAGCAGTTCTCTGCCGCCGCTACCAGCAACTCGGTGCGCGAGATCGTCGAACCGCCGGTCCGCGGCCGAGTCCTCGACGCGCAGGGTCGAGTGCTCGTGGACAATCGGGTGGGGAACCGCATCACGGTCGATCGCAAGCTCTCGGTCACCCAGCGCAAGAAGGTGCTCGAGCGCTTGGCGCCGGTGCTGAAGGTGCCGGCGAAGACGCTGGACGCTCGGGCCGGTGACCCTCGGATCTCTCCCTACACCGCCGTGCCCGTCGCGTACGACGTCGACTTCGCCACGCTCGCCTACGTGTCCGAACACCGACGCCAGTTCCCCGGCGTGCGCGCGGAGGCCACTCCGGTTCGTGAGTATCCGAACAAGAACCTCGGCGCCCACGTGCTCGGCTATTTGGGAGAGATCAATCCCACCGAACTCAAGGCACAAGTCGATCCGACGCAGTACCAACTCGGCGACAAGATCGGGAAGAGCGGCGTCGAGCTCACCTACGAGTCCGACCTACGCGGCACACCAGGGATACGTCAGGTGGAGGTCGACGCGACCGGGCGGGTGCTCCGGCGCCTGAAGACTCGACCGTCGGTGCCGGGCGACGATGTCCGGCTGACGCTCAACATCGACGTGCAACGCGCGACCGAGACGGCGTTGTACCAAGGGATCACGGCGGCTCGCGAGTCACAGGACTTCGCGAACCGCGACACCTTCACGAAGTTGAAGGCGACGGCCGGTGCGGCGATCGTCCTGGACGCCGCCACCGGATCGGTGGTGGCGATGGCATCGCAGCCCGACTTCGATCCCAACGAGTTTGTCGATGGCATCCCACAGGCGAGGTGGGTGCAGCTCGGCGCCAAGGAGAACAACCTCCCCCTCGTCAACCGCGCGGTGGCCGGTCAGTACTTCCCCGGTTCGACGTTCAAGTTGGTCACGGCGGTACCCCAACTGAAATCAAAAATTTAGATTACCTCAGAATCATCAAAAAGTGAACCATAATTG
>JANLTQ010000601.1:0-2508 GCA_031363005.1 Acidimicrobiia bacterium
GCGAAGAAGGTGTGGTTGCCCACCTCCATGCGGTCCCGCACTTCACAGTCGAGGAACGCGACGGACTGAGCGAGCACCGGCGCACCGGTCACGCGCTCCACGTAGTCGAACCCATTCAACGTCTTCGCCGCGAGGTCGACCTCGACCGGCTTCGTGAACTTCCGGACGATGGCGCGATCCTCCTGATCGATGAGGCACACGCTGAAGACGCCACCGGCCTCGATGAGCTCGTGGGTGAAGGCATCGCGCTCGATCCCCACGCCGACCCATTTCGGGTCGAAGCTCAGCTGCGTGACCCAGTTCGTGGTCATGCCGTTCCGGCGTTCGCCTCGGTCGGTGCTCCCGACCACATACAGACCCGACGGCATCTTCCAGAGCACGCGCCGACGGAGCTTGTCGTATTCCACCCGTTCGTCGTCGGACGCCACTCGCACTGGGTAGGGGCCGACCGGACCGTCTTTGGTTGCCATGGCGCGCAGGGTACGCGCCGATCCCCAGCAGCCTCGCAGTATCGGTGCAACGATCACCGGGCTCGCGAGACAACACCCATCGAACTGGGCAGCTGGTCGGAGGAGAACCCCATGGAAATGGTCATGATCGCAACATGGAGCGAGGTTCCTGACTGCGAGCCCTTTGGCGTCATGGTCGAGGGCATCGATCTCGTGGTCATCCGTCAAGGCGAGGAGCACTCGGTGCTCTCCGGCCGATGCCTCCACCGGGGCGCGCTGCTCGCCGACGGTCACATCGAGGGCCAAGATCTCATCTGCGGCGTTCATGGGTGGGATTACCGCATCGAGTCCGGCGTGAGCGCGTACAACAACGCCGAGGCGCTCGAGAAATTCACGAGCGCGGTCGTCGGCGACGAACTCTTGGTCAACCGCACCGAGGTGCTCAGCTTCGCGATGCGTCACCCACAGCCGTACACGCCGGACGTGTATCAGGGTTACTACCAGGACCCGCACATGGTTCCGGAAGAGCCGTTCGTGGCGTACATCCACGAACTCGCGGGAAACGGTCTCACCAAAACCGGCCATCACGGACCGCTCGGCGCGATGGGTGTGCCGCGCGACGAGCTCCCCAAGTGGGATCACATCCAGTTCGTGACCGCGCAGTTGGCTCGTCCGCCCCGGCTCGACGAAGAACCGGTGGGCACCGAGGTCTGCATCGGCCCGAACGCCGACAAGCCGCTGTGGCTCGACATTCCCCTCTTCGTTTCCGACATGAGTTTCGGTGCACTTTCGCAAGAGGCGAAGACCGCGCTGGCGCGCGGCGCCGAACTTGCCGGGACTGGCATCTGTTCCGGTGAGGGCGGCATGTTGCCCGAGGAGCAGGCCGAGAACACCCGCTACTTCTACGAGCTCGCATCGGCCCGGTTCGGCTGGAACCCCGACGTGCTGAAGAAAGTGCAGGCGTTTCACTTCAAGGGCGGCCAGGGCGCCAAGACCGGGACCGGTGGACACCTTCCCGGCGACAAGGTCGTCGGCAAGATCGCCTCCGTGCGCAACCTCCCCGAGGGAACTGCCGCGATCTCACCCTCGCGTTTTCCGGACTGGACTTCACCTGACGATTTCCGGCGCTTCGCTGACGACGTGCGAGAACAGTCCGGCGGGATCCCGATCGGATTCAAACTCTCCGCGCAACACATCGAGGAGGACCTCGACGCCGCACTCGCGATCGGCGTGGACTACGTCATCCTCGACGGCCGCGGTGGCGGAACCGGCGCCGCGCCGTTGCTGTTCCGGGACAACATCAGCGTCCCGACCATCCCGGCGCTGGCTCGCGCTCGGCTTCACCTCGATCGCCGGAACCGTCGTGACATCACGCTCGTCGCCACCGGTGGTCTGCGCCACGCGCCGGACTTCGCGAAGGCACTTGCACTAGGCGCGGACGCGGTCGCAGTCGCGAACTCGGCAATCCAAGCCATCGGTTGTCTCGGCATGCGCGCCTGCAACACCAACAACTGTCCCGTGGGCATCGCGACGCAGAAGCCACATCTGCGCGCGCGGCTGCCCGTCGACGAAGCCGCACACCGGCTGGACCGTTTCCTGCGCGCGACCGTCGAGCTGATGCAGATCCTGGCGCGCGCGTGCGGGCACGATCACCTGCGTGAGTTCTCCGCCGACGACCTCACCACCTTCGACCGCGAG
Source organism: Acidimicrobiia bacterium (assembly GCA_031363005.1). Taxonomy (GTDB): domain Bacteria; phylum Actinomycetota; class Acidimicrobiia; order IMCC26256; family JAENVU01; genus JAENVU01. Next base: position 2,148 of record JANLTQ010000601.1, read on the forward strand.
ATGGCCCACCTCACCGGCATCGCCTACGGCGGAGTGATGCTGTGATGGTCGCACCGTCTTATGGTCGCTCCGCTCGACCTCCGTCTGGCTGCCGGACGGGGTCTCGCTCCGCGCCTGCTCGCCTCCACTCGTTCCTCGCTGCGGCTCGGGGGTTACTGACATGACGCAGGACTCCATGAAATCAATCTGGGTGAAGGTTGCGGAACTGGACGATCTGGCGGATGGGCGGGTGCGGACGGTCGTGGCGGGAAAGCATTCGCTCGCGCTGACGCGTGTCGGTGATCAGTACGGCGCGCTCGACAATCACTGTCCGCACCAGGGCGGTCCCCTCGGTGAGGGCTCGATCGAAAAGGGCCTGCTG
>JANLTQ010000621.1:0-9347 GCA_031363005.1 Acidimicrobiia bacterium
GCGTGTTCACCGTGGCTGAGGTCGAGGAGTTGCGCCGCCAGATCGACGACGTCTTCGCGACGACCGAACCCGAACGTTCCCGTTCCGATGCAACCGAGTTCCGCTACGAGATGTTGAACCGCAGCGCCGCGAGTCAGCGGGCGCTCGCCCACCCGAAGATTCTCGAGGTCATCGAACCGCTGCTCGGTGACGATTGTCATGTGATCGCGAACACGGCGTGGCGCAACCCACCGGAGTTCAAGGGCGGACCGTGGCACTGCGACGCCGGACCGCACGTGCCGCGTCCCGAAGGTGTCAAGTGGGACGACCGCATTCCGTACCCGGTGTTTGCGATCGGCGCGCACCTGTACCTGAAGGACTGCACGCTGGCCGACGGCCCGACTGCCGTCGTGCCTGGCAGTCACCGCTCCGGGCGCCTCGCACCCTTCGACCAACTGTGGAATGCAGAACTCACGTGCGACGGTCGTCCGCCGGCGGTACTGACCGCGCGCGCCGGAGACGTTGCCCTCTTCGTCTCCGATTGTTGGCACCGCGGGCTTCCGGCCGAAGGTGGTTCAGGTCGGTACTTCCTCCAGGTGCACTACGGCCGGCGTGACATCGCGCCGCGTCTGCGCACCAGCGACGTTGCGAACCAGCTGAGTCCGGAAGCGATCGCACGGGCGCGTGCGGGCAGCGAGCGCGACCAACAACTGGTGGGCTTGCACGCGCCGATGTTCTATGACGGCTGAGCTACTTGTCGCGTCCGCCGCCGCGGCCGTGGCCGTTGCCGCCGCCATCGTGGCTCTCGTCGTCCGGACCGTCATCGCTTCCTGCGGGGGCAGGCGGAGCCGACTCGGGCGCATCGTCGGCCTCCGCGGCATCATCGGCGTCGGCTGACTGCTCGTTGCACTCGCCGTCGTGGTTGTGCGCCGCCGCTGAAACCGCGGCTCCGTGTCCCGGGCCTGGTGGGGTGTCGTGCGCAACCTTTGAGACGCGGGCGCCGTGGTTGACGCACGTCGGGTCGGTCACCGGCGGTTCGACGACGGGAGGGTCCGCCGCCGGCGGCGGGTTGGTCTCCGGGGGATCGGTGGGAGTCGTCGTGGGCTCGGTCTCCGGGGGATCGGTGGGAGTCGTCGTCGTGGGGTCAGTGGTCGTCGGGTCCGTGGCGGCGGGGTCGGCGACCACCTTCGGCGCCGGTTCTTTGACGACGGCCGCGGCCGCAACGGCGAAGCCGCCGAGGGATACCGCAGCGACGATCGAGCCGGCCACTTTCAACCGCACTGCACCCGAAGTCCAAAAACTCATGCCCTGTCCTCTTGGGCCTTCGGCCCGGGCCGGACGGGCCACGTTCCGCTGACCGAACGGCTCGCACCGCGTGCCGAATCCGCTTCACTCATGTTCATCCCTCTCGACGGCTTTGGGAGGGTATCGGAGTTTTTCGGGGGAACCTGTAGTTATGGGTGAAACGGAGGTCGTCAGCCCAGGCGTGCGGTGCGCAGGGCGCTGCGGCGGACTTTGCCGGCGTCGTCTCGGAGGGGTTCGTCGACGAACTCGAAGGAGCGGGGCACCTTGTACCGCACCAGGTGATCGGCGAGGTGTTCACGCAGTTCGGCTTCGGTGACCGGCGCGTCCGCCTGCACGATGGCGTGGATGCGGTTGCCGAGATCGTCGTCGGGCAGACCGATGACACAACTCGAGCCGACGTTCGGGTGCGCGTCGAGCGCGGCCGCGATCTCGGCCGGGTACACGTTGGCGCCACCGGCGAGGATCATGTCGGCCGAGCGGTCGCCGAGGTAGAGGTAGCCGTCCTCGTCCATCCAGCCCATGTCGCCGAGCGATTCCCAGCCGTCGTCCAACGCCCGGGCGTCGGCGCCGATGTAGCGGTAGGTGGTCGTGCCCTCGGGCGCGCGCATGAACACCTCGCCCTGCTGACCGCGCGGCAACTCCTGGCCTTCGGCATCGAGGATGCGCATCTCTCCGATGATCGGACGGCCGACGGATCCGGGATGCTCGAGCCATTCGTCGCCCTTGATGAGCGTGACGGACTGCGCCTCGGTGCCGGCGTAGAGCTCCCAGATCTTTTCGGGACCGAGCCACTCGATCCACGCGCGCTTCAGCCAATCCGGACACGGCGCGGCGAGATGGAACACCACGTTCAACGACGACAGGTCGTGACGGAGCCGGTCGTCCTCCGGGAGTTTCCAGATGCGTTGCATCATCGTGGGCACCGCGTACATCCAGTCGACGCGGTACTCCTCGATGAGCGCGAGTGCACGGGTTGCGTCGAAGCGCTCCATCACGATGATGTGGCTTCCGGTGAAGAGCGCGGCGACCGAGAACGACAACGGGCCGTTGTGATACAACGGACCACTCGCAAGATGTACGCCGTCGGGTGTCATCCCGAACGCCAGCGCAGTGAGGCTCACGCCCTCGGTGACGCTCGGCCCACCGGCGACGATCAGCTTCGGCCGACCGGTGCTCCCACCCGAGGTGGGCGCCTTCCAGGCCGCGGCGATCTTGGTGGGGAGCGGCGCGTCGGACAGTTCTGGGTCGGGTTCGTATCCGGTCGGAACGCACGTGCGGTCGGCGGTGTCGAGGCCGACGACGAGACTCGGGTTCGCGAGTTCGACGATCGCGTCGAGCTCGATGCGCGGCAGCTTGGCGCTGACCGGAGCCGGCGTGGCACCCAGTTTCCAGATCGCGATGGTGGCCTCGAACCATTCGATGCCGTTCGGCAAACCAATGGTGACGAATGAGTCCTGAGTGACGCCGAGCTGTTCGTACGCACGCGCGAGCCGGTTGGTGTGCGCATCGAGTTCGGCGCGGCTGACCGTGCGCTGTCCGTCGGTGATGGCGGGACGGTGCGGTTCCGCAGCTGCAAGTTCCGCAAGGGTCGTGGCGAACGGCGTCGGCGGAGGAGCGGTAGGAGTTCCAGACATGGGCGCGCACGGTACTGCCAGACTGCGGCGCATGAAGGTGCATGTGATGACCGGTGGTACGTCTCTTCGTGATTTTGCGCAACTGGCGCGGGACGCGGCGGACGCAGGGTACGCGGGATTGGTGATCACCGAGTCCGGTCGCACCGCGTACCTCTCGGCCGCAGCGGCCGCACTCGCGGATGTCGATCTCGATCTCGCCACCGGCGTGGCCGTCGCCTTCCCACGCAGCCCGATGGTCACGGCGGCGACGGCGTGGGAGCTCGCGCAGGCGTCGGGAGGCCGGTTCCGGCTCGGTCTCGGCACGCAGGTTCGCGCCCACATCGAGCGTCGGTACTCGTCTGAGTTCGAGCACCCCGGTCCGCGGCTGCGTGAGTACACCGAGGCGGTCAAGGCCTGCTTCGCCGGATTTCGCGGCGAGAAGCTGGACTACCACGGCGAGTTCTACGACCTGTCCCTGCTTCCCGCGATGTGGTCACCCGGTCCGATCGACGTGCCCGATCCGCCGGTCGACCTGGCGGCGGTGAACCCGTGGATGGTGCGCATGACCGCAGCCGTCGCCGACGGGGTGCACGTGCATCCGTTGAACTCGCCGACCTACCACGGCGAGACGTTGCTGCCGAACCTCCGAGCCGGGCGTGACTCGGACCGGCTCGACGACTTCACGGTGTTCGTCCCGGTGTTCACTGCGGCGGGTGACACCGCTGAGGAACGCGCGCGTTGGCGTGAAACGACCCGGACGATGGTCGGCTTCTACGGCTCGACTCCGAACTACGCGTTCATCTTCGATCAGATCGGTCGGCCCGGCACCACCGCCGCGTTACGCGCCGCCCAGAAGACGGGCGACATGGCGGGAATGGCTGCGGTCATCGATGACGAGATTCTCGACCACTTCGTCGTCGAGGGAACCTGGGACGAAATGCCGGACCGGATCGTCGAGCGCATGGCGGGACTCCGAGGCACGGATGTCCAGCCGGTGCTGTATCACGCCGGCGGAACCTACCGTCGCGATCTCGACACCTTCGCCCGGTACGGCGCCCTCGCCGCGTCCTTGAGCGACCGCTGACGCTTCCAGCGCCTCCTTGAACGTTTTGGCGTCCAGAAGTGCTGCCGGGGAGCACTTCAGGACGCCAAAACGGATGGCTGGATGCGCTACTGCTCGGACATGACCGCGTCGAACTCCGCGGCGAGGTCGCGTTCGGGTTCGGGCGGCCCGTCGATGACGTCGACGGTCACGCAGTGGATCCGGCCGGTGCATCGGAACGGTGCTGCGTAGCCGGGGCCGACGGGTGGTCCTTGCTCCCACCCACAGGTCATGCCGGCACCGCTGATGGAGTGGCGCACCGGCGTGGTGCGGGCGATGTTCCCGGCACCGACCTCTACACCGTCGACGAAGAGGCGCGCCGTGCCCGAGAAGTCGGGCTGCGCGTCGAACTGCAGGATGAGGTCGTGACGGCCGGGCTCGATGAACGCGTCCGATTCGATTTCGTACTGGTCGCGGCCCACGTAGTTGGACGCGTAGCGGAGGCAGCCGTCGAGGACGTGGAACGACCAGCCGCCGAGCACCGTCCCCATGGCGAGCAGCACACCCTCGAAGCCGGAGTCGGGAACGTCCACGGTCGCGACGATGCGGTGCGACCGACCGCGCGTGTTGATTGCGTTGTTCTCCGGCACGGGATGGGGCGACGGGTAGTAGGTGGCGTGGCGCTGTTCGTGGAACGGCCGGCGGGGGGACTCGAGCGCGGCCAGGGGTCGATTGTCGAGCGGCAGCACCTGATAACGGCGTGATTCGGCCCACCACCGTTCGACCATTTCGGCGAGCCGCCGGGGTTCGTCACGCGAGAGGTCGACGGTCTCGCTCGGATCGAGCCGCACGTCGTACAGCTCCCAGACGTCGTCCTCGAACGGCGCGTCGGGATCGAGACCGTCGTCGTAGAGGTGACCGAGGGGCTTGAAGGTCACCGCCTTCCAGCCGTCGTGATAGATGGCGCGGGATCCGAGCATCTCGAAGTACTGCGTCACGTGTTGTTCGGGCGCGTCGGGCGCGTCGAGGAGATAGGCGAAGCTCGTGCCCTCGATCTCGGCTTGGGGAACACCCGCGAGCTCCTCGGGTGCTTCGATACCGATGAGCTCGAGCAGCGTCGGCAGGACGTCGATGGCGTGCGCGAACTGGGTGCGGATCTCACCGCGTGCGGTGATGCCGTGCGGCCAGTGCACGATGCACGGATCGGCGACGCCACCTTCGTGCACCTCGCGCTTCCAGCGCCGGAACGGCGTGTTGCCGGCCATGGTCCAGCCCCACGGATAGTTGTTGTGGGTGGTCTCGGTCCCGATCTCGTCGATGCGAGTGCGCAGCTCACGCCGACCCGCGGGGACGCCATTCCACAAGCGGGCATCGTTGATCGAACCCAACGCGCCACCCTCGGCGGACGCGCCGTTGTCGGACACGACCACGACGATGGTGTTGTCGGTCTCGCCGAGCGCTTCGATGAACTCGAGCACCCGACCGATCTGCGTGTCGGCGTGCGAGAGGAATCCGGCGAAGCACTCCATGAAGCGCGCCGCCACCTTCTGGTCCTGCGGCTCGAGCGAATCCCACGCCGGGACCCACGGCGGACGCGGTGCGAGCGTGGTGCTCGGCGGGAGCAGACCGGCATCGAGTTGGCGGGCGAAGGTCTGTTCGCGCCAGGTGTCCCAACCGCGGTCGAACCGACCGCGGTACCGCTCGATCCACTCGGGCGGTGCGTGGTGAGGAGAGTGGCAGGCACCCGTCGCGAAGTGGAGGTAGAACGGCGCATCCGGCTCCACGCTCCGGAGCGCGCCGAGCATCGTGATTGCTTCGTCGGCGAGATCCTCGGAGAGGTGGTAGCCCTCCGCCGGTGACCGCGGTGGTTGGGTCGCGGTGTTGTCCCGGAACAGGTTGGGGACGAACTGATGCGTCTCGCCGCCGTGGAACCCGTACCAATGGCGGAAGCCGCGCCCACACGGCCACGAATCTCGCGGCGCGGCGAAGTGGGTCTCGTCCTCAGGTGTCAGATGCCATTTGCCGACGGCCAGCGGCACGTAGCCGTGGTCGGCGACGATCTCGGAGAGGAATCCGTTCTCCTTCGGGATGATGCCGTTGTGACCCGGGAACCCGATCGCGAGATCGGCGACCCGTCCCATCCCGTTCGAATGGTGGTTGCGCCCGGTCAGCAGACACGCACGCGTCGGCGAGCACAACGCGGTCGTGTGGAAGTTGCTGAGCCGGACCCCGCCTTGCGCGAGCCCGTCGATCGTGGGCGTCGAGATGTCCGATCCGTAACACCCGAGTTGCGCGTACCCGACGTCGTCGAGGACCACGAGCACGATGTTCGGCGCCCCCGCCGGTGGTTGCGGGTCCGGCGGCCACCACGCCTCCGACTCCCGCCACGAGTCGCCGATGACACCTTCGAAGGCCGGGCGAGGAATGGTCACCGACCGGAAGTTACCGGTCGCGGATCACCGACGTCGTTGACGACGTTGCTGGGTCCGACGATCGACCGAGGGGCCCCGATGGAATAGACGGTTTCGCAACTTGCGACGTTCGCGCCGTTGCCGACGATCGAGATACAACGGCGCGACGGCGGCCGGCGCAAGCGGGACCGACGCGGCCGGTGCGGTCGCCGCGGTCGCCGCGAATTTCGGCACGACGCCGTCATACGCCTCGTCTTCGTCCTCGCGTCGACGGCGTCCGGCCGCGATGACGAACCAGCCCCCGGCGACGCCGACCAGACCGAGGGCGCCGAGTCGGCCGATGTCGGTGGTCGAGAAGTCGAACTCGGGACCCGCGGAGGCCGACGGAGCGCGGGACGCGCCCAGACTGGTGACGAACCGGTCGTCACCACCCGTGTTGGCATTCGCGGCGACGGCAGCCCCAGAAGGGCTCGGTCCTGCCCCTGGTTCGTCTTGTCCGGTGCGCGGCCGCTCGGTGCCACTGCCGGTGCCGCCCGTCCCGGATCCACTCGAGTTCGAACCGGGCACGGACGGCGGCGGAGTGGGGGGTGTCGGCGGCGCCGGAGGAGTGGCGCGCGTATCGACCGACGCCGAACCCTGCGCTTCGGTGGGGTTACCCACCGTATCGAGTCCGCGAGCGGTTGCGGTGTTGCGAAGTGTTCCCGCCGCGACGTCGGCCGGCGTGACGACCGCAGTGGCGGTGCAACGAACCGTCGCGCCGAGCGCAACCGTGGCGGGCGTACGTGGCGAGCAGCTGAGCTTGGACAGGCCCGGCATCGGATCGGCGACCGACACGTCGTGCAGTGCCACGGTGCCCGTGTTCGTCGCCGCAATGGTGTAGCGGATCGTGGAGCCCGCAACCACGTCACGGTCGGGCTTCGCCGATTTGGTCACGGTGAGCTGCGCGGTCTCGCCCGCCAGAATCGTCGTGGTGGCGCTCGCGGCGACGGATTCACCCTGCGGGTCCGCGGTTGCGATCCACGCGGTGTTGGTGATCTTCCCAGCCTCGACGTCGGCCGTCGACACTCGGTACTCACCGGTGCAGGTCATGGTCGCCGCGGGTGCCAGGGTGCTGCCCGCGTCCGGCCGGCACCGCCGCGCGTTCGGGTCGAGCTGGGCGTCGGTGATCGTGGCATCGTGCAGGGTCACGGTCCCGGTGTTGGTGGCAACCATGGTGTAGGTGACGCGATCACCGGCGACCAGTCCGGAGGTCGGGGTCGCCGACTTCGTGAGGGACACGCCGGTGATGTGCGCAGTGGGCGTGGTCGCACTGGCCGAATCGCTGATGGGATTGTCCTGCGGATCGCGTCCGGCGACGGTCGCGGTGTTGACGACCGTGCCCGCATCGATGTCGGCTTGGGTCGCGGTGTAGGTAGCGGAGCAGTCGAGGCCTGCGCCCGGCGCGAGGTTCGTGGGCAGCTTCGGGGTGCAGGTGAGGCCGGAGTCGGGGACGAGCGGGTCGGTCACCGTGACTCCGTGCAGCGTGACCGTGCCGGGGTTCGTCACGTGGATCGCATAGGCGACGACGCTCCCGACCGCGACGGGTCCGGTGGCGGTGGCCGTCTTTGTGATTTCCACACCCGCGCGCTGGTTCGCAAACACGGTGGCACCCGCGGTCGCATGCTCGTCCACGCCACGCGGCGTGTTGGCGGTCACCGTCGCCGAGTTCACGATGGAACCGGCGTCCACGTCCGCCTGGGTGACCGTGTACGTCGCACTGCAGGTCATCGACGCGCCCTCACCGAGACCGGTACCGGGGTCTGGGTCACACGTCAGTGGTGACAACCGGGGCATCGGGTCGACGATCGTGGCGCGCTGTGCGGTCACCGTGCCCGTGTTGGTCGCGACGTACGTGTAGGTGATGGTCTCGCCGACGCGCACGCCGGTCGTCGGATTCGCGGTCTTGGTCAGCGCGATACCGGTTCGCTGACTCGTCCTGAACGATGCGGTCGCACTCACGCCGACGGGTCGTCCGTTCGGATCAGTACCGGAGAGCGTTGCGGTGTTGCTGATCGGCGACCCGGCGTCGAGGTCGTCCTGGGTCACCGTGTAACTCGCCGAGCAGTGGATCGGCGCGGTGGCGGCGAGACGCGCCGGGAGCGCCGGGGAACACTGCAGCGCGCTGAGGCCGGGCATCGGATCAGTCACGTTCAGGTCGTGGACGGTCACGGTGCCGGTGTTGTGGCCGTCGAAGGAGTAGTTGACGACATCGCCGGCTCGGAGATCCGAACTCGGCGTCGCGGTCTTGCGCAGCTCCACGCCCGAGTGCTGGCGCGCAGTGACCGTCGCACCGTCACTCGCAGTGACGGGTCCATCGGCCGGGGTGCGTGCCGTCGCAGTGGCGACGTTGTCGATCGAACCGGCGTCGACATCGGCCTGGGTGACCGTGTGAGTCGTGGTGCAGGTGACGGAACCTTCCGGGGCGAGTCGGGCCGGCATCGGCGCCGAGCAAACGGGCGGGGTGAGGCCGGGCATCGGGTCGGTGATCTCGACGTTGTGCAGCGTGACCGTGCCCGCGTTCGTTGCGACGAGCGTGTACGTGACCACCGAACCGGTCACGACACCCGTGTCCGGTGCGGCGGCCTTCCGAAGCGTGAGCGACGCGCGCTGATCCGGCGTGACGGTGGCCTGGGCGACGCGCGTGACCGGGGGGAGCGTGCCGGCGCTCGCTGTGAACGTCGCGGTGTTGGTGAGCGTGCCGGCGTCGACGTCGGCCTGGGTCACGGTGTCGTTCGCTTCGCACTCGAGCGTGGCTTTCGGTGCCAGCGTGGATCCGAGCGCGGGAGTGCACGAGAGCGGTGAAAGTCCGGCGAGGGTATCGGTGATCTGCGCGTCGACGAGTGAGCGGTCGCCGGTGTTCGTGGCCGTGAACTGGTAACGCACCTCGTCGCCGAGCGCGAGATGGTTTGCCGGCGCGGCGGTCTCTGTGAAGCTGGCTTCGGCCTTCGAGCTCGTGGT
>JANLTQ010000679.1:0-3297 GCA_031363005.1 Acidimicrobiia bacterium
CGGGCTCGTGTCACAACCGGCAGTGATGAGCGCGACGGTCATCGCGGCCACGGTGAAGGTACGGAACCGCTTGCCGATCATCGCTGCCCTCCTTCGACGAGCGGAAGCTACGAAGACGCGGAATCCGGACGGATATCGGAAACGTTCCGCGGAACGCTCGTCTGCCACCGGCCTCACGGTCGCCGTCGCGCTCGGCCGAAAGTGGCGCGCCGACTCGACCGACGCCACCAAGACGCGTACTTCACCCTCGAGGGCGGGCGACGTGCGAGCTGCGGCGATACCGTCGGCGGTGATGGCGCAACGCAGGGGAAACGACGAGTGGCTGGTTGGGGGACCCGAGGCTCGCACGGTCGAGATCCACGACCACCGGCCCGAGTGGGCCGAACGCTTCGAACGCGAGCGGGCCAGGATCGCCGTGGCGCTTCCCGACGCGATCGCCATCGAACACGTCGGCTCCACGAGCGTTCCCGGCCTGGGAGCGAAGCCGATCGTGGACATCCAAGTGGAGGTGGATGGCCTCGATGAGGCACGGGAAATCCCACCGCTCGAAGCCGCCGGCTACATCCTCCGTGTCCGCGAACCGAACCACCTCATGGTGCGCACGCCGGAACTCGACGTCCACGTCCATATGTGGGCCGACGAAGCCGACCTTGATCGCCATCTCCTCTTCCGGGACTGGCTCCGCACCAACGCCGCCGACCGCGCGCAGTACGAAGCAATCAAGCGCGAGCTTGCGACGCACACGTGGCGCGACATGAACGACTACGCGGACGCGAAATCGGAAGTCATCAATGACATCACTGCACGCGCCGAGGCGTGGGCCGCAGCAACCGGTTGGCAGCGGCGCACGTAAAGACACTCACCTCGCTGGCAGGACCTCGAGATCCGTCTGCGCGAAGTCGTTCCCGACGCAGAGGATCGGATACCCCGTGCGCTCGGCAAGGGCATAGGTGAAGCAGTCGCCGTAGTTGAGCCGCGCTTGATGCCGAGCGCGGCCGAACCGACGCCAGGCCGCAACGGCCGCTTCAGCATCGTCGCGGTCGACGGAGACCACCGACAAACGAGCCTCGCGAATCAGGCGCTCGACGGCTTCCAGCCCATGGAGAGTGAATCGGTTCTCCATCACGATTCCGGACTCGGCCAAGGTCGCGGCTGACACCAGACGGTCGTCGGCCGACCAAAGCTCCGACGTGAGCTGTTCCCAACCGGTCTCGTGGGTGACGATCGCAACGATGGCGGAGGAGTCGACCACCACTCCGGTCACGTGGGCAGGCCGTGCTCGTCGTAGCCGAGGATCTCGTCGTCGGAACGCTGATCAACGACCAGATATGCACGTACGTCATCGCCGATCCGACGCAAGCGTTCGACGAAGCGATCCCGATCGTGGTCCGATCCCTGCCGGGCCAGCCGCTCCCGAAGCGCGATCAAAACTGCGTTAGTCATTGACTCGTCCGTCTTCGCCGCGAGTTCCCGCGCGAGCCGCTCGACCTCAGGATTCTTGATGCTCAAAGCCATGTATACATGGTACTACCTCAATAGCTACCTAGGTACCCCACCAGTGAAAAGCGTCCGCCACTAGCGTCCGGCGCCGTGACCGACGAATCGCCCTGGCAGCCCGAACTCGACGAACTCGAGCGCCGCCGCAGCCTCGCCAAGAACATGGGTGGAACCGAAAAAGTCGACCGCCACCATGCGAACGGCAAGCTCACGGTCCGGGAACGGATCGATGCGCTCCTGGACCACGGAACCTTCCGCGAAGTCGGCGAACTCACCGGTCGGGCCACCTACGCCGAGGACGGCACGCTCACCGACGTCATGCCTGCCAACTTCGTGATGGGTCGGGGCCGCATCGACCACCGGCCGGTGGTGATCGGTGGGGACGACTTCACCGTGCGCGGCGGTGCGGCCGACGCGTCGATCTTCCAGAAGCAGGTCATGGCCGAACGCATGGCGCACGACTTCGGCCTGCCGATGATCCGCCTCGTCGACGGTTCGGGGGGTGGCGGCAGCGTGAAGACACTCGAGACCGAGCGCCGCTCCTTCGTTCCGTTCAACCCCGGATGGGAATGGGTGGTCGCCAACCTCGGCCGCGTCCCGGTCGTGAGCCTCTGCCTCGGGAGTGTCGCCGGGCTCGGCGCGGCGCGCGTCGTGACGAGCCACTACTCGCTGATGGTGAAGGGCACGAGTCAACTGTTCGTCGCCGGGCCTCCGGTGGTGAACCGGCTCGGCATCGAAGAGGTGGACAAGGAGACGCTCGGTGGCAGCTCCATTCACACTCGCAACGGCGCCGTTGACGACGAAGTCGCGAACGAAGAGGAAGCGTTCGCGCGCACGCGTGCGTTCCTCTCCTACCTACCGAGTTCGGTCGAGGAACTTCCACCGCGCGCCGAACCCACCGACGACCCGAACCGAGCGGACGAGTCGCTGCTCCACGCGATCCCGCGCGAGCGCCGCCGCGTCTACAAGGTCCGCGACATCGTCACTGCCGTCGTCGACCGCGACAGTTGGTTCGAGATCGGTCGCACGTGGGGTCGGTCCGCAGTCACCGGACTCGCTCGCATCGACGGGTGGCCGGTTGCGATCCTTGCGAACGACCCGTACAACTACGGCGGCGGTTGGACCGCTGATGCATCACGCAAGGTCGAACGCTTCATCGACCTCGCGGAGACGTTCCGATTGCCGGTTGTGCATCTCGTCGACAATCCCGGGTTCGTCATCGGTACGCAGTCCGAGCACCAGGCAACGATCCGCCACGGCGCTCGCGCGCTCGCGGCGATCTACCAGGCGACGGTGCCGTGGTGCTCGGTGATCGTCCGCAAGGTCTACGGCGTCGCCGGCGCTGCGCACCAGAACGCTTCACGGCTCTCGTACCGCTTCGCATGGCCATCTGGTGAGTGGGGTTCGCTGCCGCTCGAAGGTGGCATCGAGGCCGCGTACAAAGCGCAGCTCGAAGCCGCCGACGACCCGGTCGCGCTGCGTGTCGAGATCGAAACCCGCCTGGCGAAGTCTCGGAACCCGTTCAAGACCGCTGAAGTCTTCCTGGTCGACGACATCGTCGACCCCCGCGAAACCCGCCCCCGCCTGTGCGAGTTCGCCAACCTGGCCGCACCCCGCCGAGGACGATCCGGGCCTCAAGGCTCCTCGCACCGGCCGTAGACCGCCTACACTTGGTGACTTCTGATATCCACCAAGTACAGCGGGGAGCGGGCCATGAAAACTGAAACGTTTCGAGTTTCCGCCTCCGGCCAGATGTGCCTGCCCGCCACGGTCCGCCACCGCTGGAACCTCGACGGCGGC
>JANLTQ010000701.1:0-4529 GCA_031363005.1 Acidimicrobiia bacterium
TCGGCGCCGCCCCGCACGCTGCTCACCGGCATCGCCGGTCTCCGGGTCGGGCGCGCGCTGTCCTCCGTGAACGTGACCGGCCCGCAAGTGAGCGTTGCTGAGGTCACGACCACGGTGCTCCCCAAACTCGCTGCCAGCCTGATCGCAGCCCAGAAGTAACCCGAGCATCATCCGATTGGGGGTGACGCCGACGCGTGGGCGCCGATGCGTTGCGGCCCCATCCCTACCAAGCCGAGGAACAACGGCCGGACCGGACGGGCGATCCCCACGTCGACCCGATCGTTGGTCACCTCAACATCCACTCGCACCGACGCCGGAAGCGATGAGCCCGCGAGTACCTCGTCGACGGCACGTCGAGCCGCGACCGGGTCGAGCCGCACATCGAGACCCGCGCTCGTCCGGTACTGGGTTTCGTCGAGTGATGACGCCCCGGCCAACGCGGCGCTGTCCGCCACGCTCTGAAGATCGCGTCGGGCCGTGAACATCCGGGCGCCGTCGACCGCGAGCCCCACGAACATCAACCCGATCATCAACACTCCGATCAACAGGACCGACGCCTGACCGAGTTCGTCGTCATCCCAAGTGGCGAGCGTCATCACGTCCCGCTCCGATACCGGTCGAGGCGCACGGCGTGGGTTGCCTCCACGGGCACGGACAGCCCCGACCAGACCGAACCGAGGAACGGCACCGACGCAATCGGGACATCGGTGTGGACCCGCACCACCAGCACCGCGCCTCGCTGGCGGAACCCGCCCGCCGACGCACGCAACGACCCTGACGCCAACCCATGATTCCGTGCCGCCAGTTCCACGGCCGCGTCACCCCGGCGCGCCGCCTCCGCTTCTGTGTCGGCGACGACAATCGCGCGTCCGTACTCCCGAGCCGCCGCGCTCGTCGCGAGGGTGGCGCGATGCAACGATCCGAACACGACCAACACGTGGATGAGGACACCGAAGATGAGACTGCCCAAGATCGCCATCTCGACCACGGCCGTTCCCGCCTCAGAATGGCGGGCGCGCGCAGACCCACTCACCTGGTTCATGGCTGCAACGCCTCGTCCTCGTCGAACGCTCTCGCCTCGGACGACACACTGAACGCGGGCAAGAACGGCACGATCCGCGGCGCGACCCCATTCGCTCGCACCACGACCGTGTCCCCGTCCTGACCCGCGGCAATAGTGAAGCTCGCAGCCGCACGACCGAGACCGTCGTGCAACACCGAGCGCGTGCGTGCCTCACCGTCGCCGAGCGAGCGACCGATCTCGGCTGCGGTCCGCGCACCCTCGTCGGCCGCGTTCATCGTGATGTTGCGCGCCCAGATCCACACCGACATCTGGATCACCACCAGCAACCCGGCGACGATCAACAGCATCACCCCGAGGAACTCGACCACCGTCGCGCCCCGCTCGGAATCGCGCCTCGGCTCAGCCGCGGAGTTGATTGAGCGCATTGGACACGATCGACGTCAGATCAGGCTGCACGATCGCCCACAGGGCCATCACGATCCCGATCCCCATGACCAACAACATCACCCACTCAGGGATCGAACCTCGTTCGTCTCGGTTCCACTTCAGCATCCGTGCTCCTCTCACCGGGCCAACGTCCTGATGGCCACAACTCCGGGATAAAACGCAAAACAGATCGCGACCGGCAGGATCATTGCGACCACCGGTACCAGCATCGAGATCTGCTTCTTCCCTGCGATTTCAATCAACTCGCGTTTGTCGTGTTCGCGGAGGTCGAACGCCAGCGAACGCAACGCGTCCGCCAGCGGAATCCCCCGCTCTTGCGCAGCCACCACCGACGACACGAACCGGTCGAAGGCCGGCAGCTGCAACACCGCAGCGCGCGCTTCCAGCGCCTCGGCAAGTGGCGTCCCGGCGCGCGTTGCACGAAGCGCCCGGCGGATCTCTTCGGTGAGCGGTCCACCGCCCGACTCCGCCACCATCCCCAACGCAGCGCGCAAGCTCTCCCCGGCCGTGACCGCGAGGCACACCAGGTCCACCACCGTCGGCAGCGCAACCCGAGCAGCCTCTCGCCGCCGAGCGACCGCCTTCGTCAATGCGCGGTCGCGAGCCGCTACGCCCGCGGCACAGAATGCTCCAGCCAACCCCATCGCGAAGATCGGCGAAACGGACCGGCCGGCCGACGCGAGCAGGAGCGCGAGTGCGAGCCCGCCGCCGAGACCGGCCAGTCCCCATGTGACTTGTGAGGCCCGGAAGCCGGAGCTATCCAGGCGCGAACCGCCGGCTTGGAGCCTCGCCGGGAGTTCCTGCCCGTCGTCCAACACTCGATGCAGACGACCGCCGATGCGCTCGACGATCGGAGCGAAGACGGCGCCGAAAGTGCCAGTCACAAGGCCAGGACCAAGCAAGGCCGACGGGCGCGGTCCGAGCGCAACGAGGTACGGGGTCAATCGTCGTGCCAGCACCGCCCGACGAAATCGAGGGAGCGCACTGACGATGAGCACTAGACCGGCGCCACCCAAGAACACGATCACAAAGCCACGGAGCACCGTCATGGCGCTGCTGTTTCGACTGCAAGCACACGCGGTTCCTCGGGCAGTCGGCCGAGCCGCATCATCATGCGGTAGCCCATCGCGGTGACGACGGCGCCGGCGAGCAACACTGCGATACCAGTTGGCGAGTCGAACGCTTGGGCACCTTGAGGCCGGCTCGCAACGAGGACAAGGACAAGCCACGGCGCCGACGCGCTCACCCGCGCCGCCACGACCGTCCATGACTGTCGAGATTCGATCTCGCGTCGGGCCGCAACGTCGTCGCGCAGGAACGCCGACAACGTCCGCAGCACGCGGCCAAGTTCCCGGCCACCGACCCGATGCGCGAGCACCATCGTCCGCACGATGCGATCTGCCGTCGGATCTGCGACCCGCGCACCCATGCGTTCCAACGCCGCGACCAGGTCACCCGACACTCGGTGGTCAGACACCACGTCCCGAAATACCGAACGCAACGACTCCGGGCCTCGATCCGCGACTACCCCGATGGCGGCCGGCAACGTGTCTCCGGCGCGCACGGCTCCGGCGAGCAACTCGATGGCGTCCGGCCAACCTCGCCGCCGCGCTGCACGCAGACCACGGCGCCGACTCCGGTAGTACGCGGTCGGGCCAATACTCCCCGCCAAGCACGCCACGAAGGCGACGCCGATCGAGCCGATCACGACGAGCGCCACCGCGCCACCGAGACCGCCGGCGATCACACTGGCCGCGCCGAACTGCGCGGCGCTCACACCGTCGAGTCCCGCCGCCGAGAGCCACGATCGCCCGCGCGCCGAGACCGTCACTCGGGTCGACGGAAGCCGCCGCCGGGTCAGGCCGTCGTAGACGAGGAACACGCCCAGGCCGAGGCACATCACCACGAGCACCGTCATCGGAGCACCGATGCAAGGTCGATCCCGCGATCGAGGAACTTCTCGCGACCGGTCGGGTACTCACCCGTCCACGTCAACGCGCCTCCGGCACCGGTGAAGATCGCTCCGGACGTCAGATCAAGGCCGTCGCCGACTTGCTCTCCAACGCTCAGGATCTCGGTGACTTCGCGCCCCGACGGCGACCGGCGACAGAACACCACGAGATCGACGCACGCCGCAACCGTCGCCGCCACAAATCGACGGTCGATGTTCTCTCCGGCCAGCAACGGCAAGGTCGTCAGCTTTCGCAACGCCTCGCGTGCCGAGTTCGCGTGCACCGACGTCATCCCGACGGCTCCGCTGTTCAACGCGAGGAGCATGTCGAGCGACTCGGAACCGCGCACCTCGCCGATCACGATCCGGTCCGGTCGCATGCGCAAGGACTCCCGCACGAGATCTCGAAGCGTCACCGCGCCCTCACCCTCGAGGTTCGGCTGGCGACACTGCATGGCGACGACATCCGGTCGATCGATGCGCAGTTCGAACACTTCCTCGCACGTCACGATCCGATCGCGTGCAGGCACGGCACCGAGCAAGCAGTTCAACAGCGTCGTCTTGCCCGCGCCGACTGCGCCCGCCACCACGATCGACAATCCCGCGCGCACGGCTGCGTCCAGAAATCGTGCCGCTGACGCCGAGCACGAACCGAGGGCGACCAGCTCGTCGAGCGATTGAGCACGGAGCCCGACGAACTTCCTGATGTTGATCGACCAGTGATCGGTGATCGGCGGGATCGCGACATGGAGCCGACTGCCGTCGGGAAGCCGAGCGTCGACGAACGGTTGCGCGCGGTCCAGCCGCCGGCCGGCACGCGCCAACATGCGTTCGACCAACTCCTCGACGTCGCGCGCTTCGAGCACGACGCCGGTCAACTCGTGTTCCCCCCGACGCGCGGCGAACACCCGACCGGGCTCGTTCACCCAGATCTCTTCGACCTCAGGGTCGTCCAAGAGCGGTGTGACCGCGCCGAATCCCACCACCCGTTGCCGCAGCAGCGCGACGTCCCGATCGGCGAGCGGTGGAAGCCCACCGGCGAGGTACCGGTCTCGGTATTCCACGACAACTTCGTCGACGAGCGCACGCAACGCGCCGTCGTCATCG